>JANXNO010000578.1 GCA_025354075.1 Burkholderiales bacterium
TGCGCGTGTATGCAGCCTTAGGTGCGGCATACAGCGCGTCCGAGTCGCCCTGCTCCACCACGTTGCCCTCCGACATCACTATGACCTCGTCGCTCATGTACTTCACTACAGCAAGATCATGCGAGATGAAGATGTAGGACATGCCGAACTCGTCCTGCAGGTCATGCTGGAGATTCAGCACCTGCGCCTGAACGGAAAAGTCGAGCGCCGAGACCGATTCATCACAAATCAAAAACGCCTGATTTATGGTCAGACAGCGCGCAATCGCGAGGTGTTGGCGTTGTCCGCCGAAGAATTCGTGCAGATATTTGTAGAAGCTCATGCGCGGCAAATCCACCTTGGCAAGCACCTCTAACGCCATTTTGGCGACTTCTTCGCCGTTAGCACCGATGCCGTGGATCAACATCGATTCAAACTCGATTTATCCGACTATGAAGCGCGATGACCAAAACCAGCAGTTCACACCCCACAAGCCTCCAGGTAAAGCTTGATCGAGTTGTCGGTAGTCGGGCTAGCGGGCAGCCATGTACTGCGCCCACCTGTGAGTCCGAGTCCCGCACTGATAGCGTCGCCGCGAACGCCCAGCAGATAGCGCAAGATCAATAGTCCGTCTTTAGCATCTACAGTTCCGTCGCCGTCAATGTCGTAGTCTTTACGTGCGATGAGGGTGGACACCAGATTGTCACGATCATCAATGCTGTTTTGCGTTGCGGTGCCGCTGGAGGCTGCGGGCTCACCGACCAACAGGATGTGGCGCAGGATGATAAGACCGTCTGTTGTAGCGCGTGCGCCGCCGGCGCGACCATCTACCTTAATTGTGCAGGCCGCGCGATCAACGACTTGCACAACCAACGTCTGCGGCAGCGGCAGTTGCGTTAATGAATTTACTGAATTGTTTTCGCCGCCCCAACCGGCAATCACGACACGCCCCGGCGCGGCGGCGAAGCTCGCAGGCATTGCTTTTACGGCAAGGCCAAGGTCGCGCGCTTTGGACTCGTTTTTGACGTACCACATCAATGCTCCGTCCGAAGCGCGCAGTTGCGCTGTACCCATGACGTAATAATTAACGCCCGTAAAAAGAAAGCCTGTCGCCACGGGGCCATCCGACGTCAACGCAACAGCACTGGCTTCGTCGTAGTTCAAGCCTGCAGTGCCGCCAAATGATTTACGCCACAGTTCGCTGCCCGAAGGATCTAGCTTGAGCACCGTGAACTCTTCCTGCCCCCCCGTGTTGTTGAGCATACCGCTCAAATAAATGTTGCCAACAGGGTCGCTCACCACGTCTTTAGCGAAGTCACCGCTACCGGTCGAATTGTTTCCCGTCATAGCGACCAGCTGGCTCGTTGGCGCAGCACTTGCCAGGTTGGTGTAGATACGCAGCGCCATGTTCTGGCCACCCGCGCCGGCAATGGCTGTCTGGTCGATATATCCCGCAACGTAGAGCTTGCTGCCGTCGGGTTCTACGTGCATCGCGTAGGGCAGATCGATGCCCGTGCTAGGGTGAGTCACGGTCCAATTGACAGTTGCGCTGACCCCATTGTCCTGCAATCGCAAGACGCGCCAACTGCGGCTGGTGGCCGATGTATACGACCACCCGCCGACATAAACAACGCCGCCGGGAGCCGTGCGAATGTGAATTGCACGGTCTTCAAGATTGCTGCCGCCATCAGACACATGACGCCAGAGTTCGTTGCCTGTACTACCAGAAAGCTTCACCACTAACCAATCACCCGTTGCTGCATCGGTGGGCGATGAAAACGTCTCCCCCGCCAGCAACAGGTCACCGTTGGCGTCGACTTGGCCTGCCAGCGCGAATGAGCCCGGATCGCTCGCGCCGAGAGTATTAAAGGACTTTGACCACGCGATAGAGCAGCTGTTGCCGGCGTTCAACACCTTGAAGGCGAAGGCGTTATCGGTACGGTTGGTAGTTTGTGGCCCGCCCGTGTCTCCCGTTACAAACACATTGCCACTGGCATCCAGCGAAATGCTGTATGGAATATCAAAGCTGGTGACGCTGGCGTTGTAGCTGCAACGCCAGAGCTCTGACATCAACGTGCTATCCCACTTGATCACATCAACCTGCGTACTTGCGCCGTTGTGAGCGAGCGTCGCGAAGTACGCATTGCCGCTGTCGTCAAGCACCATTGATCGCTTGGCTAGCGCTCCGTCGAGGTTGCCTAGCCGCATGCCCGCACGCGCGGCAGCAGGCTGCGCTGCCCACAGCTGTGCAAGCGTGGAGGAGTACCGAACAACACCCATCGTTGTTCGCTGCGGTGTGGTGTTGTTGGCCATAGTGCCGCCTACAAAAAAGCCTCCGATACCGTCAGACTTGATGGCCGAGCCGTAGTCGCGAGCGCTGGTCGCGGTTGCCACCTGACCCGGGCCTTGATAGGCAATGGCAGAACCGACTGCTGCACCGCTCGCAGCATCCACGCGAAAGCTATAAATATCCAAATCTGCGTCACCACTCGCTGCCGGAAGCGTCCCAACGTTGCCAGTAATGGCGATGTCGTTTCCGCTCACTGCCATCGCGTTGGCCGCGCTACGCGTACCGACGCCGCTCGACTTTGTCATGTTCCAGACGCTTCCAGCCACGTTTGCGCGTGAAACGAGCGCTCGGCCTTCGGTGCCCCCTGACAGCAGTTCGTAGCCCGCCACCACGATGTCGGTATTGACAAAGGCCACATCCGCCAGATAGCCCGTGCTGCTCGGTGCTCCCAAACTCACGTCGGCTAGTACCGCACCACTGCTCGCGTCAAGAACACTGTAGCCCGGACGCGACTCTCGCGTGCCTACTACTGCCACTCGCGTAGCTCCCGCGTCCACTGCTACGGCACGGACGCGGCTGTCGCCTGTTCCACCGACGTTGGTACGCCACAGCGGCGCACCGCCCGTCGGTGCAATTTTGAAAATCGCCCAAACGTAGTTGCTCGCCCCTTCTTGAGTGCGGCCAGCTACGTAGATGTTGTTGCCACCATCGACAGTTACGAATGCCGCCAAATCGGCGCTGCCAGCGCTGATAGTGTTCGGCGGCACGATGGCTGGGGCATAGGCTCCGTTAGCCAATGTTCGGTGCCACACGAGCGATCCGGTAGCGCTCAATTTGGCAACGTAAACATCCGCATTACCAAAGTTATATTGTTCTCGTGTACGGCCCACAATGACGATGTCGCCGACAGAGTCGATGATCATTCCAAGGCACTCGGACTCAGCCCAAGCTGGCGTTGCGGCTGGCAGGCTGGGCCAGTTCCGCCAAAGCTCCTTGCCCGTGGCCGCATCGTACTTCGCCGCAGTGCAGCGACGCCCGCCCGCAGCTTGCAAAGAACTGCTCCCGACCACTACCGGGTTGCCATCCGGGCCGACGCGAACGTTATATGCGTTATCGGCTACTCCATTGTTGGCGCGCCCGTTCAGAACAGCGCGCCATTGCTCAACCCCCGACGCGTTGTATTTCACGGTCAGCCAATCGGTGCCGGGGCTACCTGCTGTACCCGCCCCAGTCAGGTACACACTGGAATTACCGTCGACAGCCATAGCGTTGCGTGCGGATACATCGGCGTCAAGTCCGAACTGCGATGAGGCCACCATCGGCGGGCCGTACAGGAAGCGCGTCCCCTTAAGTATTTGCGCGTTAATCGCGATACAGTGAGTTGCAGCGAACAGAAGCACGACGCGAACAAACCAACCGTGAGCAACAAATTGAGCACGCTTCATAGACATCCCCACTTTTATCGATAGCTTTTTCAGCGATGCCAATCGCCAAAAGTAGTATACCTAGGCGTTATTCCATCTGTCGTCGCAACAGTAGCAATCTTCAATTTCGTCAGGCTGCGTTCAGCGACGAGTTCCGTCGCCGCAACTGGAAAGCCGATTGCTACCCGACGGTCGCAACCAGTCCGCGGGGAATCGAATCCAGCAATTTGCGCGTGTATGCAGCCTTAGGTGCGGCATACAGCGCGTCCGAGTCGCCCTGCTCCACCACGTTGCCCTCCGACATCACCATGACCTCGTCGCTCATGTACTTCACTACAGCAAGATCATGCGAGATGAAGATGTAGGACATGCCGAACTCGTCCTGCAAATCCTGAAGCAGATTCAACACTTGCGCTTGGACGGAAACGTCCAGCGCTGACACCGATTCGTCGCAAATCAAAATGTCCGGCTTCATCGTCAAGCAGCGTGCGATGGCAATGCGTTGACGCTGTCCACCGGAAAATTCATGCGGGTACTTATAGAAGCTCATCTCGGGCAGGCCGACTTTGGCGAGCAGCTCAAAAGCCATTTTGGCGCGCGCCTCAGCATTGGCACCAATACAATGAATGATCATCGGCTCACAGATGATCTGCCCCACCGTGAAGCGCGGATTGAGCGAAGCATATGGGTTCTGAAAAATAATCTGAATGCGCTTTTTGTAAGGCAAAAATTCTTTTTCACTCATCGCAAAAATGTTCTTGCCCTCGAACCACGCTTCGCCCTTCGTCGCATCATGCAATTTCATGATCGTGAGGCCGACGGTGGTTTTACCTGAGCCAGATTCGCCAACGAGGCCAAGCGTCTTTCCTTTGCGCAGTTTGAACGAAACGTCTGTGGCAGCATGGAAAACGCGCTTGCCAAACAGGCCTTCGCGCGACACGAAATCTTTGCAAAGCCCTTTGACTTCAAGCACCACTGGATCGCTGTCTTTCACGCCGCGCGAACGCTGCTCCAGACGCATTGCATCGGCTCGACCGGCCATAAAGTCGTCAATCACCGGCAAACGCTTGGGACGTGAATCCACGACGGGGCGGCAGGCAAGCAACGCCCGCGTGTAATCATCCTTCGGAGTAGAAAATACGTCAATCGCAGCGCCCTGCTCGCGAATTTCGCCGTTACGCATTACTACGACGTGGTCAGCAATGTCGCCCACCACTGCGAGGTCGTGCGTAATGAACAACACAGCCATGTTGTGCTTTTTTTGTAACGCGGCGATGAGATCGAGAATTTGCTTCTGGATCGTGACATCAAGCGCCGTAGTGGGCTCGTCCGCGATCAGCAATTTCGGCTCACAGGCAATCGCCATCGCGATCATTACGCGTTGCTGTTGGCCGCCCGACATCTGGTGCGGAAAACTATCAATCTTGATCGCGGGCTCGGGGATGCCGACCTCTGTCAAAAGCGCAATTGCCCGATCACGCGCCGCTTTGCCCGACAAGCCTTTGTGCTCCTTGAGCACCTCTTCTATCTGAAAGCCCACAGTGAACACCGGGTTCAAAGAACTCATCGGCTCCTGAAAAATCATCGAGATTTCACTGCCGCGCAACGCACGCTTTTGCGCGTTGGAGAAGGTCAGCAAATTCTTGCCTTCAAACTCAATGCTGCTGGCCTTGTCGACGGTCGCGTTTTCTTTGGGCAGCAGGCCCAATACGGCGAGCGACGCGACTGATTTCCCCGAACCCGATTCGCCCACGAGGGCAACGGTTTGATTGGGCATCACGTTAAACGAAATGCCCTTCAGCGCCTCAAACGAATTATGTTTATCGAGACGGAATTTGACGCGCAGATTTTTGATGGAAAGCAGGGGTGTAGTCATCATGCGCTCCTTACTTCAACTTCGGATCAAGCGCATCACGCAGCGCGTCGGTAAACAGGCTAAACGCGGTCACCAGCACCGCCATGAACACCGTCGCAGCGGCGAGTTGCCACCAGTAGCCCAGGATCAACTCGTTCTGCGATTCATTAAGCATCGAGCCCCAGCTCACAGTGTCGACAGGCACGCCGAAACCGAGGAAGGACAGGATCACTTCCGATTTGATAAACAACACCACATGTAATGAAAGCTGCACCAGCACGACGTGCGAAATGTTCGGGAAAATATGCACGAACATACGACGCAAGTTCGACGCCCCGATCGCATTAGCTGCGCGCACATAGTCGCGCGCTTTGTGCTTGAGGTACTCTGCGCGCACCAGCCGGAAGATGCTCGTCCAGCCGGTCAATCCGAGGATGAGCACGACAGTCACCACGCCCTTCTGCTTGAGCACCGCCGCGATGGCTAGTACCAGCAAGATGTACGGAATCGAACTGAAGATCGAGTAGAACCAGTTCAACGCATCATCGGTTTTGCCGCCGTAATACCCAGCAAACGCGCCGAGCACGGTGCCCAGAATCGTCGCGACGATAGCGGCGGCGAAGCCCACGAGAATGGACGTCTCAGAGCCTTGAATGACTTTTGCCAAAACGTCACGGCCCCATTTGTCGGCACCGAACGGCAGGTAGTCAAGGCGCTTAGCCTCAACCACATTAGCCGCACCATCGCCGGTGCGTCCGAGTTGCTTGCGCAGCTCAGTCAAAACATCGGCCAACGGATCGACGATCTTGATGCCCGAATCGGCCGCTCCAGTCGACTGGCCGAGTTGTGCCTTCAACTCGATAATCACCTCGCGCAGAGGATCGCGGTCGTTGATGAATTCGGGCTTTGCGGCGGCGCCGTCGACGGCCGGGCCCGCGTCGGTCGCCGCGCCCGGCCTCAAATCAGCGGCGGGTTTGTGGCTGTCCTTGAACAGCGTTGGCGGCGCATAGTTAATGGCGATTTCTTTGTTCCAGTCTTTCGCAATCAGGCCGAAAAAGGCCGCAAACGAGAGCAGAAGAAACGCGATCACGATGACCATCGAGACGACAGCGATGCGGTCGGCTTTCAGCCGTTTCCACGCGAGAGACCACAGGCCTGGGGAGCGCTCGATGCCGAGCGCGGGGTTGTTTGGGTTAATTGCAGCGGTTGTCATGATGCACTGGGCCTACTTGAGTTCAACACGCGGATCGACTGCTTTGTAGAGCAAGTCCGCAGCAAGGTTAGCCAGCATCGTGGCAAGGGCGACGTACACAGTCACCGCCTTGATCACCGGAAAATCAGATCGTTCGACGGCGAGAATCACTTCGCGACCGATGCCCGGCACCGAGAAGAAACGCTCGATCAGGAACAAACCCACTAGCAAGCCGGGCAACTGAATCATCAGGTTGGTGATGATGGGAATTGATGCATTGCGCAACACGTGAACGAACATTACCCGGTTCTCCGACAAGCCCTTGGCACGCGCGGTGCGCACGTAATCCTGATTCACTTCATCAAGCAAAAACGTGCGGTACAGACGAATGTTCGGCGCTAGCGAAACTACCAGCGCAATGAGTATTGGCAACGCGGCGAACTTGAACAAATTTTCTAAGAAGCCGTTACCCCACCCCTGCACCGGGAACCAGCCAAATTTGTAAGCCAGCACGTACTGAAACACGATGATGTAGACGAGGATAGATACCGACTGCGCCACCGTGCAGGTCACCATCGCCGCGCGATCCGTGAACGAGCCGCGCACGTAAGCAACGGCCAACGCGATGCACACCGCGATGATGGTTTCCAGAATCAGTAGTGGAATGCCAATCATCAGCGATGCGGGCAAACGGGTTGCGAAAATTTGTGAAACGACTTCGTTGGTACTCCAACTCGCGCCGAAATCAAAGGTGACGACCTGCTTGACGAAGATCAGTAACTGCATCCAGTACGGCTCATCAATGCCAAGCTGTTTGCGAATATTGGCAATTTGCTCCGGGTTGGAAATTTTGCCCGCGAGCAAATAAGCAGGGTCGCCACCAACCACGTTGAACAGGAAAAAAATCAGCAGAATTACACCCGCCATGGTCGGCAGAATTTGCCACAAACGGCGAATAATGTAGGCGAGCATGGCCTATTTCCCCTTGCCAGAACTGGCCATGTTGACGTCGTAATACAGCCAGTCGGCCAGCAGTACGGGATGCTTTTTATAGCCCACAACCCACGGATAAATCATCTGATTGCGATAGCGCGTTACGCCCAGCGTCCACGGCGTATCTGCTTCAAACTGCTTTTGCATTTCGAAATACACCTTGTCGCGTTCAGACCCGTCCGGTAGCAGCGCTGATTGCTCGTAGAGCTTGTCGTAGGCCTCACTCTTGTAGCAACCGTTGTTCGATTCACCGATGTTCTTGCTGTAAAGCAACTGCACGAAGTTGTCGCCATCGGGATAGTCGGCAATCCACGCTGCGCCGCGGCTTGCAATCTGGCAGCGTTTTTCGCGCTTGAGCGAATCGGCGAACTTTTCTTTGTCCGCTTCGTACTGAATACCGATCGCGTCCATGTTCTTTTTGTAGAGCTCGTCAAACTCGCGCTCAATGGCGACGGGAGTCGACGTGTACTTGAATGCAAACGGCTTGCCGTCGGGCGTGGTGCGAAAACCATCCGCACCTTTTTTATAGCCAAATTTATCGAGCAAAGCATTCGCTAGCGCCGGGTTGTAGCTGATGCTGGAAACAAAGTCAGGCTTGTTCCCAGCGACACCGGGGGGCACCAGGAACTCAGCGCGCACGGCGTTTCCCTTGCGGATAATCTCAATTTCCTCATCGCGGTTGATCGCCAAAGCCACCGCGCGACGCAACGCGATCTTGTGCAATTCTGCGCCGCCCCACACAGGATCATTCCACTGGAAGTAGGTGTATGTGTATTCCGGATCGAGCAGGCGCTG
>JANXNO010000614.1 GCA_025354075.1 Burkholderiales bacterium
GCTTCAACAGCGCGGGTTGCGTGAGGCTGAACAACCGTGCGACCACTGCCGTTCCCACCAGTTTGGCGGCGACGATCACCAACAGGCCAATCACATGCTGCCCCTGCGCAATCAGCCACAGCGCAGCGAGCTTGATGGGAAACAGCAGCAGCGTTGGCACCGCAAACACCAGCAGCGCACCCCACGGCGGCAAGCGACGTATCGCGTTCTCCATCGCGCGCCACAGCGGGCGCTTCGCCAGCCAGTCAAAAACGTGGGACAACGTCTCCCAGCCCCAGTCGTAGAACAGCACGAGCAGTGCCAGCGGCAATTGGAGTAGACGAATCAGGAAGCGCAGCATGGCGTGAATGTAGCGTGTTGACGGCAGCGCTAGCCGGTCCGGCAATTTCCGTCGATAGAATTGCCAACATGCCCCCAGATCCCGCTCCTCCCCATCAGTCACCTGACGTGCCCCGCAATGGCAATCCGGTCGCCGCCCCCCCCAACACTGAACTGTCGGCCTTTGTGCCGTCGTTCCGGGGCTCTGCTCCTTATATCCACGCCTTTCGTGGCAAAACGTTCGTTGTGTGCTTCGGCGGAGAGGTCGTTGCGGACGACACTTTCCTCAATTTCATTGCCGACCTGAATTTGCTGGCGAGTCTTGGCATCCGGTTGGTGCTGGTGCACGGCGCGAGACCGCAGGTTGAAAAATTGCTTGAGCAGCGCGATATGGAAAGCCGCTATCACAAAGGCATTCGTATTACCGACGAGTCGCAGCTTGGCAGCGTCATCGGCGCCAGTGCTCGCGCCCGTGCCCGCATCGAGGCCGCCTTGTCGATGGCACCGCGCACGGCTGCCGTGACGCCGATTCACAACCGCGTGACCGGCGGCAATTTCGTGGTCGCCAAGCCGATTGGCGTGGTGGACGGCGTTGACATGAAGTACAGCGGCGAGGTGCGCCGCATCGACGCGCAGGCGATCAACGACTGCCTGAAAGACGGCGACATCGTGCTCATGTCCACGATGGGTTACTCGACCTCAGGCGATACGTTCAACCTGACGGTCGAAGAGGTCGCGACACAAACTGCAATTGCGCTTAAGGCAACCAAGCTCATCTTCCTGCTCGACACACCGGGCGTGCTGAATCCCGATGGCTCTGTGATTTCAAATCTCTACACGCGAGAAGCCTCGGCCATCGCCAGCAAAGCGGCGCAGGCGTCAGACGTGCAGTTCTTCCTGCCCGCGGCTGTGCGTGCCTGCCAGAAGGGCGTGGGCCGCGCGCACCTGATCGGTCGCAAGCTCGACGGGGCGATTTTGCAGGAGCTGTTCACCCGCGACGGCGTCGGCACCATGATCTCGGTCGACAGCCTTGACAACCTGCGTCCCGCGACCATTGACGACGTCGGCGCGTTGCTCTCGATCATCGAACCACTGGAGCGACAAGGCATTTTGGTGGCACGTCCACGCGCGTTGATTGAACGCGAAGTGGAGCGATTCTTTCTCGCTGAACACGATGGTCAGATCATCGGTTGTGCCGCGTTGTATCCGTTCCCCGAGGCGAATAAAGCAGAACTTGCGTGCCTAGCCGTGAACCCAGACTATCGTCGCGAAGGCTACGGCGAGCGCCTCATGAAGGCCATTGAAAAAGAAGCCAAAGAGCAGAAAATCAACACGCTGTTCGTGCTCACCACACGCACTGCACAATGGTTCACCGAACGCGGTTTTTCGCCAGCAAAGTTCACCGATTTACCTGAGAAAAAACAGGCGCTCTACAACTTTGAGCGAGCGTCTCAGGTTTACGTAAAGCAAATCTAATCACATTTAACCCCCTCTCCCGCAAGCGGGAGAGGGTTGGGGTGAGGGTGGTTCTAGCTACTCTGATCCTTCACCTAACGGAGTTTCAAAATGGCACGCACAGTTCAATGCATCAAACTCGGCAAAGAGGCCGATGGCCTAGATTTCGCGCCTTATCCCGGCGAACTCGGCAAGAAGATTTATGAGAACGTCAGCAAGGAAGCCTGGGCCGGTTGGCTCAAGCACCAAACCATGCTCATCAACGAAAATCGCCTTGGTCTAGCCGATCCAAAAGCGCGCAAGTACCTCGCCGAGCAGATGGACAAATACTTCTTCTCAGGCGGCGGCGAAACCGCGAGTGGATACGTTCCGCCGGCGAAGTAATGCGGCGCGACGGTTTTGTAGGAGCGGCTTGCCGCGACCAATCGTTGCACATCGCTAACCGTGGG
>JANXNO010000633.1 GCA_025354075.1 Burkholderiales bacterium
CTTGCCGCGACCACCCGCTAAGGGCGAGTGGGTCGCGGCAAGCCGCTCTTACAGAGGCATTGCGGCGGCAATATGACCGCTCTGCTCCAAGTCGAAAACCTCGTCGCGGGTTACGGCGCAAGCCGCGTGCTCTTCGACGTGAATCTCACCATTCGCGAAGGCGAAGTCGCCACACTCTTGGGCCGCAACGGCATGGGCAAAAGCACGCTGGTGAAATGCCTGTGCGGCTGGCTCACACCCACCGGCGGACGCATCACGTTTGCCGGTGAAGACATTTCGAAATCTGCATCACATCGAATCGGCAAACTCGGCCTCGGCTTGGTGCCTGAAGGGCGACAAGTATTTCCCACACTCACCGTGCGCGAAAATCTGATCGCAACCGCTAGCACGACGAATGGTTCCGCCTGGACAATGGATCGCGTTGTCGGCCTGTTCCCGCGCCTCGGCGAACGCATGAGTCAACTCGGCGGCACGCTCTCTGGTGGCGAGCAGCAAATGCTTGCGATTGGCCGCGCGCTGATGACCAACCCGCGCTTGCTGATTCTCGATGAAGCGACGGAGGGACTTGCGCCATTGGTACGCGCCGACATCTGGCGCGCATTGGGTTTGCTTAAGGCTGAAAAGCTCGCGATGCTGGTGATCGACAAGGATCTGAGGGCGCTGATGCCGCTAGCAGATCACCACAGCGGTCTGGAGAAGGGGCGCGTGGTGTTGCGCGGAACGTCGGCGGAGTTGCGGGCGAAGCAAACGGAGTTGCACGCTTTGATTGGAGTGTAGGAGCGGCTCGCCGCGACCCGATGCAACTTGCCGCGCAGAGGTCGCGGCAAGCCGCTCCTACAAAGCGTCTTTGCCGCGCTCCTCTGGTGTTGGCACCAACCCATATGGTTCCACCAACGGCCAGATATGCGCAGGCACCATATTCTTCATGCGAGCAGGCTTTTCTCGTCGCAAATGAAGCACTGTTTCAACTGCCTTCATCTCCACCCGAGCACGCGCAAACTCAACTCCCTTCGGCCCCACTCTGGGCATCAGCCAACCCACAATCGGTCGCAACCAATTGGGCATGCGACGCAGCGGCAAACCGCCCGCTGCACGCTCAACATTCTTCAGAAATCCCTTCACCGGGCCTTGCCGATTTCCGCCAGTACCAGGCGTCGTGGTGCGCACTTCGTCACCGAGCAAATCTAGCAATTCTTCGCCACGCTCATTGCGAACGATCAACCATTGCTCGCCCTGCCCGCCCATATAACCGACGGTGATATCGGCAAGCACGTTTGTGTAGTCCACACAGGTCCGACAGGTGAGCGGAAAGAAGTCGTTCGGCAATTGCGACAACGGCAACATAAGGAACGGAATCGCCTTCACCCGTCCATCGGTGTAGCGAATTTCAACGTGATAGTCCGCACGAAATTCTAGGTACGTGATGTTGTCCGGCTCCTCAGAAATCAATTCGAGGAACTGATGAAATCGCGCGGTAGTGGTGTTATCCGAGCAGGGCGTGCCGATGACGTAAAGCCGCTCGAATCCGAGCGATTTCTCAAGTGCGCGCAACGCATAAACCTGACACGGAATGCCCACGACAGCGAGCCGCTTGTAGCCCAACGCTCTAGCGGGCTCCAGCAGTGCCAGCAGCGGTGCATACCCCATACGCATGCCACGACACTGCGCCATGCCTTCCGCTTTGGTAACTAGCACCGGCATCGGCTTCCACTTGTCGTCGGGGTCAGGAGCCATGGTGAGCACGGCGTCCACCGCGCCCGTTTCCAGCAGGCGCTCTGCGATGCGCGTCGTGATGCCGGTCCATTGCGCGCCCACGCTTGGCACGGCCAGCGATGCGCGCAACATGCGACGAAATGGCCCAAAAAATTGCTCGTCTGTGCGTGACGGGTCGCGCGCGCGGCCATGCACTTGAGTCTCTAAACCTACGTAATCCGGCTTAATGAATTGGCAAGCGGATCCACACTGCTTGGGATCAGACGAGCGCGAAATTCCGCAATCAGTACACAGGTCTCGCGCCGCTGCTTCACGCACCGGAGCAGCCCATACGACGGGTCGTGATGTAGCCGAAATTTGCGCGTTCAAAACAACCCAACCACGCGCCCAGCCTCGTCAATGTCAATGCGCTCGGCACTTGGCACGGCAGGCAACCCCGGCATCGTCATCACGTCGCCGCACACCATTACGATGAACCCCGCACCCGCTGCAAGTCGCACTTCGCGAACGGTCAATGTGTGCCCTGTCGGCGCGCCGCGTAAGGTTGGGTCGCTTGAGAATGAATACTGCGTCTTCGCGACGCAAATCGGGAAGTTGCCGTAGCCTTCGTTTTGCAACTGATCGATGCGTGCCTTGACTGCGGCATCGGCGCGAACATCAGCCGCGCCATACACTTTCATGGCAACGGCGCGAAGTTTTTCCCACAACGTCGCTACGTCTTCATACGCAAATTTCAACGTTGTTCTCGCCTCGCACAACGCAATCACTTCGCGCGCGACATCCGCCGCGCCTTTGCCGCCATCGGCCCAGTGCGTTGCAAGGTGAATCGGCACGCCCATCGCGCGCACGCGCTGCGTCAGCAATTCAATTTCAGCGGACGTATCGGCGTCAAAGCGATTGATCGAGACGACACAAGGCAAACCAAACACGTCGCGCAGATTCGCGACATGTCGATTCAAGTTCGCAAGGCCCGCTTCCAGCGCTGCCAGATTCTCGTGCGACAAATCCGCGCGCTCGACGCCACCGTGATACTTGAGCGCTCGAATGGTTGCCACGATCACCACCGCGTCGGGACGCAGACCGCTCTTTCGGCACTTGATATCGATGAATTTTTCTGCGCCGAGGTCTGCACCGAAACCCGCTTCGGTCACCACATAATCGCCGAGCTTCAACGCAGTTTGTGTAGCAATCACGGTGTTGCAGCCGTGTGCAATATTGGCGAATGGGCCGCCGTGAACGAACGCAGGTGTGCCTTCCAGCGTCTGCACCAGATTGGGTTTGATCGCATCTTTCAGCAATACCGCCATCGCGCCGTGCGCCCGCAGGTCGCGAGCGGTCACGGGGTGCTTGTCGCTGGTGTAGCCGACCACGATGTTGCCCAGCCGTTCACGCAATTCATGGATCGACGTCGACAGACAAAAGATCGCCATCACCTCTGACGCGACCACAATGTCAAAGCTGCTTTCACGCGGATAGCCGTTGGCCGGGCCACCCAGCGCGACGGTGATTTGCCGCAGCGCACGATCATTCATGTCGAGCACGCGCT
>JANXNO010000674.1 GCA_025354075.1 Burkholderiales bacterium
GATCCAGTGGTTTTCGTCGGGGTAGATGACGAGTCTGGCTGCGATGCCTTTAGCGCGCAACGTGTTGTAGTACTCGAGTCCTTCGTAGTACGGTACACGGTAGTCGAGTTCGCCGTGGATGACGAGGGTGGGTGTCTTGAAGTTTTTGGCGAAGGTGTGCGGTGATTGTGACTGGTATTTTTCGAGGTCTTCCCACGGCCAGACGCCGAGCTCCTGATTGAGCCAGAGGTAGCCGTCGTCGCCGAACTGGCTGACCCAGTTGAAGACACCGGCGTGGCAGACGTAGGCCTTGTAGCGATCTGTGTGGCCGTTCATCCACGCGACCATGTAGCCGCCGTAGCTGCCGCCTGCGGCATAAAGTTTGTTCTTATCGACGATGCCTTCTTTGATCAGGATGTCGGTAACGGCTTCCGTGTCCGCGAGTTCGCGCGGACCGAGATCGCCGTCGATGCTGCCGAGGAATTTTTCGTCAAAACCTGATGAGCCGTGATAGTTCACTGCTGCGACGACGTAGCCCTGCGCGGCGAACGCCTGCACGTTCCAGCGGTAGTGCCACGTGTCCATGTGCGCGGCATGCGGGCCGCCGTGAATGCTGTGCAACAGCGGATATTTTTTCTTCTTGTCGTAGTTTGGCGGATAGATGACGAACGTTTGAACCGGTTCGCCTTGCCAGCCTTTGACGGTACGACTTTCCCATTTACCGAACGGGATTTTGTCGAGAAATGTGTTGAGACGATCAAGGCGGTGGTCGCCGCTTTTATCAAGCACATGCAGCCGCGCCGGATGATCAATTGATGCCTTCGTGTAGGCAATCGTTTTGCTATCTGCCGATTGCGAGAACGACATGACGTGCCCGCCGCGTGCGATCACCTTGGGCTGCGCGGCGTCGAGCTTGAGCGACCACAGGTGTTGCACCCCAGAGTCTTCCGCCGCGAACACGATGGCGCTGTCGTCCGCGCTCCAGTGCGGGTTCGCGCTGCCATACGTGCCGACCGAGCGCGGCCAGTTTGCAGCGAGGCGCTCGGGCTTGCCCGTCTTGCGATCAACGAGCATCAGGCGCGTGTGCTGGCTCGGCGCGTCGGCGGGTACCGCCAGCACAATCATGCGTGTGCCGTCGTGCGAGTACACGGGCGAGGCGAGCCACATCTTTCCGAAATCAAGCGTTTTGGTTTTGCGCGTTTTCAGGTTGAGCAGCGAGATCGTGCTCGGATCGGTCAACCGCGTTACATCCTTTTGTTGTACCCAGGCAATCTCTTTGCCATCCGGCGAGATGCCATAGTCGTTGTTGCCGGGGTCGCCCTGTGTCAACGACCACGGTTTGCCCGCAAACAGGTCTTTCGCCACGCCACTCGCCACATTGATTTCAAACAGGTGCGGACGCGTGCCATCACAAATCCAGCTATCCCAATGACGGTAGTTATCAACCTCAACCACCTTGGCCTGAACCTTTGATTCCTTCTGCTCTTTGCGGCGCTTCGCCTGCTGCGCATCGGTCTTCAGATCAGGCCACACCCATGAGATTGCGGCGATGCGTTTGCTGTCGGGGAACCAGCGAATACTGCCGACGCCTGTCGAAAGTTTCGTAACGCGACGCGCTTCGCCACCGTCCGGCGCGATCACATAAAGCTGCGGCTCGTCATCGCCATCACGTTTGGCACAGAACGCAATTGATTTGCCGTCAGGCGACCACTGC
>JANXNO010000109.1 GCA_025354075.1 Burkholderiales bacterium
CCACCGCCGCATGCCGCACCTGATCCTGCTCGACTGGATGCTACCGGACCAGACCGGGCTGCGCCTGCTGTCAATGATTCGCGCCGATCGGCAGTTCAATGAGCTGCCGATCATCATGCTGACCGCGAAAAGCATGGAAGAGGATAAGATTGCGGGATTGGATCACGGCGCCGACGATTACGTGACAAAACCGTTTTCACCGCGCGAACTGACGGCGCGCGTGAATGCGCTGTTGCGCCGAAAGACGCCGGAGCATTCGCAGAGCCTGATGACGGCCGGCGCCGTGCAGCTCGATCCGATCAGTTGCAGTGTCAGCCTGGACCGGCAAAAGATCGAAATCGGCCATGCCGAGAACGCCGTGTTGCAACAGATTGAGCGCGCGTTCAGCTATCAACGACTGACCGTGTTGCGAAAAGAAGCGGCGGGATGGCACATCGACGGCAATCTGACCGAGAGCCTCACGCGGATCGCGCTCAGCATGCGCGATCTGGGCATCGCAACGGGCTGGCGTAACGAACAGCTGCCGGTGATAGACAGCGGTGAGCATGTGCTTGGCACGGTTGAGCGCGCGGCGGTGTATCCGCTGGGATTTCGTTCGCGCGCAGTGCACCTGGTGGGTGAGACCTCAGACGGCCAGTTCTGGGTGCAGCAGCGCGCGTTGAATAAGGCTAATGACCCTGGCAAGTGGGACACCCTGATGGGCGGCATGATCACAGCCGTCGACACTGTGGAGACTGCGCTCGAGCGCGAGACCTGGGAGGAGGCGGGGCTGCGGCTTGATGATCTGTTCGCACTGACTTATGGCGGAGTGGTGCAGGTGCATCGGCCCACCGCAGACGGCGTCGGCAGCTATGTCAGCGAACGCATAGACTGGTATCGCGCAACCATTCCTGCGGATCGTGTG
Organism: Burkholderiales bacterium; assembly: GCA_025354075.1. GTDB lineage: Bacteria > Pseudomonadota > Gammaproteobacteria > Burkholderiales > Casimicrobiaceae > Casimicrobium. Next base: position 905 of record JANXNO010000109.1, read on the forward strand.
CCGGTCAATCAGGATGGTGAAGTGGCGCAATTTGCCAAAGTGCCGCGCGAATCGATGATGGCTGGCATCGCCGCCGGAAAGTTCACGCTGGAGGCGTCGTTGGTGACCGCAGCTGCGCTGGGATATTAATTCTCTGTAAACGCGGCCCTGGCCGCGCCTACATTCCGAGCACCACGCCGGTGAGCGCGCCCACGCCAATCATCCACAATGGATGCAACTTGGTGAACATAAATACAAAAAATGCCACTGCCGCCAGCACCCACGCGCGCCAGTCGGGCATGCCGCGGAAGAGCAGCATGCAGCCGGCGAACATCAGCCCCACTGTCACCGGGGCCAGCCCGCGCAGCACAATTTCGCGCCACGGATTCGCCTGCAAGCGTGCGAACATTTTGGTCACTATGACCATCAACACAAACGGCACAAAACTGATCGCGCCGAGTGCCGTCAACGCACCCGCAATACCGGCAACGTGATAGCCGAACAGTGCGATGTAGAGAATATTCGGCCCCGGCGCGACCTGCGCCAGTGCGATGTAACCTGCGAACTCGGTGGTTGTCATCAAGCCCCGTGTATCGACGAAAAATCGATGCATGTCCGGGATTAGCGGAATGGTGCCGCCGATGCACAAAAACGACAGCGACATGTACAGCAGCGCCATATCGACCAGTTGATCGCTGCCTTTCATAATTGACCCCGTTTTGACAGTACCACGCCGACCGCGCCGCACACCAAGAGCACCAGCGCCATGTGCCAGTGCGCGAAGAACGCGAGCGATGCGGACGCCGCGCAGAGCACGATGCCGAGCGGGCGCTTCCAGAACGGGCCGCCCATTTTCAGTGACATGAACAGCAGGTAGGCTGTGGCCGCTGCGGCCATGCCGGTCATGCCGGATTTCACTTGCGGCAGATGCGCGAACGCGTGATACACCTCGTTGAGCAGCAACAAAATAGTCAGTGGTACGCCAACGATGCCCGCAAACGCTATCAGCGCGCCGACAATGCCGTGGTAGCGGGTGCCGATGAACACGGCAAGGTTGACCATGTTCGGCCCCGGCACGGCCTGACAGACGGTGACGATCTCGGTGAAATCGCGCTCGGACAGCCACTCGCGATCCTCGACCAGAATGCGACGGCCCCATGGCAGCGCGCCGCCAAACGCACTCACCCCGATTTGCAAAAAAGCCAGAAACAGTGCGCGGCGCGACGGCACAAACGCGGTCGGCGCAGAAGATTCAATCATGTCCCGATGCTAGCGCGCGGTGCCTGTCGGTGAGCTTCCGGGTGCCGTTAGCGCGGAGTCAGGCACGGCAGTGAAAACACAACAACTTTTTACCAAAATGCTTATTAAATATGGGCCTGGTACTATATTTCGCTGTATATCGACTATTAGCTAAATGTGCAGTTAACCCCTACAAAATGGGGATTACAGAGAAATGCTGTTACAGAAAAAGGCGAATCCAGCCAGGCAATAGTCTGGCTGGATTCGCGCACAGGCTGCATCGCGTTAGTGTTTGAATTGAACGCGGGTGGCATGCACGATGCCCCCGGACAGCGTACCTTTGACTTCAACTGTCACGCCGTTCTTCAGATCAGCCGCGCTGCCGTCTCTGAACTCGGCAGCCGACGCGTCGATGGTGACGCCTGACACTTTGAACGACGCCACGCTGACAAATCCGCTCACCGCGCCGGTCGCTTCAAACGACGCGTCTGCGCTCGGCGGTGGCGTCTGAATCGGCGGCACGTCAGTCGTACTCTTGATCTCTACCCGGCTGGCGACAATGACTCCCGCGACGACGGTGCCGTGTACCTCAACGGTGGCCCCGTTAACAAGGTTCAAAGCATTGCCATCATCGATCACGGCCCTGCTCGCGTCTACTTTTTGATTGGCTACCGAAAAGCTGGCGATGCTCACGAAGTTGCTGATTACGCCCTTGATCTCGGCCTCGCCCATCGCAGTATTGCTGACGCTCTCCGGTGCTACGTCTTCAAGATGCACCAGGCTCGCCATGAACACGCCGTTCAGAAACGCGCCGTGCACTTCAACCGCAGCACCCACGATCAATTGTGCGAGCGTGCCACCCGTCACCATCGCCGCGCTCACGTCCACCGCGCTGCCGTTCACGAACACGGTGCCTGCGCTGCCAACAGCAGTCACAAAGCCCTTGATTTCATCGCCCGCCAGCGCGGTGCTGACCGGCAGTTTTACTTCGGTCGCGCGCAGTACGCCGTTGACCAAAACGCCTTCAACCGTAACGGCCAGACCGTTGGCCAGGGCAAGCGGTGCGCCATGTTCAAAGCGGGCGTTGCTGGCGTCGACACGTTGCGTGCCCACGGTAAAACTGGCGATGGAAATGAACGCGCTGACGGTGCCGGACAGCGTCAAGTCTTCACCCGAGGGACGCGGTGTTCCTGCCGATTTTTCGATGGAAGCGTCGGTGCTGATACCGGTCGAGCAGAACGCGACGGCGTCGTCAGAAAACCCGGTGTTGACCATCGTGGCATGCAGTGCCAGCTCGTTGCTGTAGCGGTGGTTTCCGTCGGGACGATTGTTGAACGCACGAAAGATTGCCTTTTGCCCGAGCTCACAGCGGTTGTTCACCGGTGCCAGCGCGAAAAACGCGGTGCCTTCGTCAACAAATCCGCCACCGGACGCAGTGGCGGGCAACGCACGCAACGACGCGATATCCGAAGACTTTGACGTGAATACGTGCGAGGCCAATGCCCGGCTGAAGAAGCGGGCGACGGCTACGGCGTCCGCGGGTCGCCCGCTATTGCTAGCCGACCACGCGGCAAAGCTGCGGCCGGTGGCTGCGAACACGCTGTTGGCCGGTGCCGCAGCCAGCAACTGTTGGTCCGCCACGTTGCCGGTCATGAAGTAGTGGCCGGTCGACTTGTGAAAATATTCGACCACGGTGATGTCGGGCGGGGACGCCCAGACGGGCATGAGCGCGGCTGCCGCAACGGCGGCAGACACAGCTTGAAAGGTAGTTTGAATACGCATGGGAGCTCCGTAATGTTTGATGAATGAGGGAGATATGGTTGTGGCAAAGGGAACGTGAATGTGAATGTGAATGTGAACGCGCCCCCGATGTGCCGCTACGCTGTTGCGCGCGGACACCGGGGCATGCAGCCATCCGAAACCGTTACTTGTTGAAGCTCGCCTTGGTGGACAGGCTGCCACTGACCGTCACCGCACAGGTCGTTGCCGTGCCGACGCAGACACCTGACCAACCGGCGAACGTCTTGCCTGCAGGAGGTGTTGCGGTCAGCGTGACGACGGTGCCCGCCGCAACCGTTGCAGTGCAGGCAGTGCCGCAGTTGATGCCGCCGACGTTGCTGGTCACCGTGCCAGAGTTGCTGACATTGACTTTGAGTGTGCTGCCACTGCCTGTGCTGCCGCCGCCGGTGCCACCGCCGCCGGAGCTTTGAGCGGTGAACACTGCGCCGACCGCACTGACGCCGTTTACCGTGACGGTGCAGCCAGCCGTGCCTGTGCATGCGCCAGTCCAGCCCGCAAAGGTGCTGCCACTATTGGCCCTGGCGGTGAGTGCAATCGCGGTGCCTGCGGCGTACGGCGACACACATTTGCTGCCGCATGCGATGCGCTTGTCCGCCGAGTCCACGTTGCCGCTGCCAGTGCCCGATTTGGTGACGTTGATGAAGTCGCCCTGTACATTGACCGCAGTCATGTTCGCGCTGATGAAGTCGCCAACCTCGCCCGCACTCGCCACTTTGCACAAAATGTCTGCACACAGTGCCTCGTTGGTGACCGGGTCGACCACTCCGGTATAGGCATACATCTCGTAGCGGCGAACCACCGAACGTGTGGTGGCCTTGAGCGTGCTGCCACCCTGATGGCGACCGCGATTGCGTCCGCCTGCACCGCTGGTTGGCGGATCGGCCTGAATCAACTGCCAGTCCGTTTCGAGCAACGTCGCATCCATCGGCACCACCAGCGGATTGTCGGTGAGCAACTCGTCGAGCGCCACCTCCCGCGGCAGTTGGCGCACGAACACTTTCATCCACTGCGCATTGCCAAAACGATCCGGCGCTTCGGGCGGCTCGGGTGCTTCAACGACGTCAACAATCACCGGCTCTGCGTTGGCCAGGACCGCAGGCTGAATGTAGTACGTGGGCATGGCGATTGCCATCGGCGGATCATGCGGAATGTTGACGCCGGGACGTGCCGGATCGGCCACCAGCCAGCGCGCGGTGATGTTGGTGGTGAGCGCGTTGTAATGCACGCCGAAATGCTCGCAGCCCGCGTTAGCGTAGGTCGCGACGTTCCACTGATAGCAGGTGCCGCCAAACGGTGTTCCCGGCGGATGGGCGACGGTTTTATTCAGTGAGCAGTCAAGGCTTTCGTGACGAACGCGCAGCCCCGACACGGTGCCGGTGGTGTAGGGCGTCACCGTTGCCGGGCCATAGCGCTGGCTGCTGAAGGTGCCAACGACCGTAGTCGACGCCACACCCTCCATCTCAACCTCGAAACCACAGGCATCTTCGCCGGTGTTGTTGACCACGTCAAAGTTGCCGAGCGAACCGTAAATGGTGGCCGTTTGCGCGAACGCGTTTAGCGCCGCGCTGGCGGCGATGAGGATGGCAAAACGGGCCAATGCGAGCGCACGTGGCTTCGCGTGGTGCGTTGGCCGTGTTGTGCTGATGGGGGTGGGTGATTCCAAAGCGGTCTCCTGTCAGATGGGAATGTCGACGGTCGCCTTCCAACGGCTGCGCGTGGAGTGAACGACATGACGGACAGAGCAGGAGCGAATGCAAAAAATACATTGTCATGACACTTTGATTCAGCGCGTTCAACGCGCGAGTCACTATCAGCTTAATGCTGAAAAGCCCATTCAACATGGGCATGATCGCCAGTTTATGTGATTATCGACAGTAGCCGAATAATGGCGTTATGCCCATATTGAATGGGCATTTTGCGCTAAAGCTGTAGACGATTTTCGGCAGCTATGCGGCGTCGCCACGATGGAATGTCGGCTGCTCGCGCTACGGCAACGTCATCGCGCAGACACGCACAAGGTAGGCGCGAATAGCCGTCCAGTCGCTGCGGGGTGAGCCGGACACGGCAGCGCTGCTCACGGCAGTGCCAGTCATGCCCATCATCGCGCGCATCAGCATCAGGCCGTCGGTGGTGGGCAGCACGAGGCCGTCGCCATCAATGTCCATCTGGCAGGTCTCAACCAGCGCCGCTGCATCGACCTGACCGATGCCGGTTGTGCCTCCGCCAAACTTTTGCAGCGGCGTGGCCATATCCTGCAACCGGCGCACCACGTCGCGCGGCGCGAGATCTTTCTGCACGCTGCGTAACAACGCAGCCGCGCCAGACACGAGCGGCGCGGCCATGGACGTGCCGCTCCACGTGGCATATCCACCGGGCACGGCACTCATCGGGATGGTGCTGGTAATGCCTTCACCCGGTCCCGCGATTTGCACCCACGATCCAAAATTTGAAAAGCTTGTGAGGTGCTTGCTATCGTTGCTCGCGCCCACCGCGATCAGGCCCTTCACGCGTTCTCTGGCGGGATATTCATCCACTGAACTGCTGCCGTCATTGCCGGCCGCGGCCACAACCACCGGGCCCAGGGAGGTCGCGCAGCGCGTCAGGTCAACCGCGTAACTGCTGTCCGAAAAATCGAGCTCTGGGTCGGTGCTGTCGGGGGCCTCGCACTGGAAGAGTTTGGTAATTGACTCGAGAATCCGGGTGCGCGTTGCCGTGCCCAAGCTCATGTTGATCACGTCTGCGCCGTCGGTAATCGCCCGATCCAGGGCCTCGGCCAACACCCACGCGTTACCCTCGCCATTGGGATCGAGTACCCGATACGGGATGATCTTTGCACTCGGTGCCACCAACGCGATCAAACCAGCAACGTGGGTGCCGTGGCCGAAGGCAATACCCGCGGTTGAGCAGGGCGTGGGCGTGCACAGCACTTCGGTCGGATCGCTATCGCCATCAACAAAGTCATAGCCCGGCAGCAGTTTGCCCGCGAATGCTGGATGTGTGGGGTCAATGCCTGTATCAAGCACGGCTACCTTGATGCCCGCGCCTTTGCTGAACAAATGGGCTTCACGCAGACGCATCGCAGTCGGTGCCCATTGGGCGGCATAGGCGGAGGGGGTGCCGACGGCCCAGACCTGATTCTTGCGTGCCTCGGGGCTTTGGTGTGTCGTGTTGGGTTCCGCGAGGAGCACATCGGCATTGGCGCGCAGTGCAACGACGACGGAGTCCACATTGTTGCTAGCCGGAAGTTTGAACCTGTAGATGGGGCGCGATCCGAACTGTGTGCTGACCGCTCCGGGATACGGTGCGAGAACAGATGGCAACGCGGCGACGCTCTTAAGCTTCACGAGAACTTCGCCCGCGACGGTGTCAGCCGCGTGCGAAAGCGGCACCAATGCCAGCGTAAGCCCTGCAATTGCGGCGCGCAGCAGAAATTGAAAAACGCTTACTGAAGAAAAGGCAGACATTCGAATCACGGTTGAGCGTATTTGCCTACAGAGTTGGCAATCGGTGAAAAAATACATCGTACTGACCACATTTGGGGGGGGGGTGGGTTACCAACCTCCGTAGAGCGTAAATGCCGCCCAATAAAACGGGTGCGGATGCGTCGCCATCACGTCAAGTTGCGCTGCGCGCAGGGCAATCGATGGCGCATTTCCGTCGCGTAGTGATCGGTAGAACGCCGCCATAAATTGCAGGGTCACCGCGTCATCCACCGGCCACAGACTTGCGACCACGCGCGACGCCCCGGCCACCAGAAAAGCGCGTACCAATCCGATCATTTCGTCTCCCCGGCTGTACACGGCGACTCCAGTCTCGCACGCGCTCAGCACCACAATACCTTGGCGCAATTGCAAGGTTTCTGCGTCCTGCACGTTGAAAGGCCCGTCGACCAGTTGCAGCGCCGAGAACATCGGATTGTCAGTGCGAAACTCGGCATGGCACGCCAGATGCAGCACGTCAGCGTCCATGCATAAGGCTCGGAGTGCGACTGCGTTGGCCCTGGCACCTGTCAGTACGTTCGCGTTGTCAAAAAGACCCGCAACGAACTGCGCCTCGTCCGCCGCATGTACGAGCCGCGACGACTCTCCCAGTACCAGCGCGCGTTTGGCCGCAACCGGTTTGTGAGCTATGCCATACAGTGCGACTCTCGCGCTTGGCGCCATAGTCAGCCGCATCGTTTGTGCGAGATAGTTTTCACCGTCGTACAGCGCTGCAAACTGAAGCGAACCCAACTGGTCGTGAGCAACGACAAGCGCCTCGCTACATCCGATCAAAAGTGGCTGAATGGGTGCCCATACAAGCTCGTGAACGCGCCGCATTGCAGCCCTAGATCGTCGGGTTAATAGATCAAGGTGACGATGCACGGTGTCCGCCCCGTAACGCAGTGTTTCAATCTGGAAACGGGCTGTGCGAATGGCCTCAACCACCTCCGGCCAACGCGCAATTCGCCGTTGCAGCGCGACGCGCTCACGCGTAACAACACAGGCAAACAATTCATCATCAATAACGCCATATTCGATCAAGGCTTCGCCGTCTCGAAGCGCCATTCGCAGCACTGTCGGATCGAATGCAACGGCGTCGCCTAACGAGACACTTGCCTCACCCGTCAGCAGTCGCCTTCGCGCGAGCTCCAACAGGTCACGCTCTGCTTGTCGGGCCTCCACCATCAACGATTGCGGGTCATCACCGTCATCAATTAGCTTTTGCCGCCGCCGGTAAAGCCAGCTTAGTCGGGCACGCAAATGGTCCTCTGCTTTATCCGTCTGCGTCGCCGTCGTGCCTAGCTTTGGCTCACCAAGCCGCTCACCCAGTACGCGCGCGCGAAAGCGCTCCAACTGAACAAGCACGCGGGCGGCTGCGTCGCTCGATGGCATGTGATCAAGCGCATCGAGTGCGATTCGCAGTAGTTCCTCGTAAGGGCGCAGTTGATCCATGAGAAACGCGTCGCGAATCTCGTCGCCTGGCAATGCGCTACGCTGTTCTTCCGAGGCGGAAATGGCTGATTCGAAGGCCGCTTCTGCGGCGATGACGTTGCCACGCGCCTTGGCGACGAGACCCAAACCAACCTCGCAACGCACGCCGACAGACAGTAGCTGTAGTTCTCGCGCTCGCTTCCCTGCGCCAGCAAATAAACCGGCTGCTGCGTCTACCTCTCCGCACTCAAGTAACGCATGTGCGTGCAAGACATCAGCTTGAGCGCCGCCGAATGCCATTGCGTTCGCGGCAAATACGTTCGCAGCATCGCCAGCAAACATTGACGCGGCCTCGGGGTCGTGTTGCGAGAGCGCTAATTCCGCGCGGGCCAGTAGGACGGTTGCCTGTCCCGCCGTCACTCCCTGCGCGGCGAACAATTCCCACGCTCGGTGCAAACAATCGGCAACCTCTTCGGGCTGCCGCGACAGCGCGGCCAGTGCGCGTCCTCGTTGTGTCAATCCCCAAGCCTGCTCGACGGGCATTTCTAGTGATTCGAATCGTAGTAGCGCACAATCGAACAGGGCCAATGCCTCCGGCAACAGCCGCAGGTAGAGATAAGCGTCGCCGAGCTGCTTTTCCGCCGTTGCCAGATTTTGCGGCATGGAAAGCGCTTCGTACTCCCGACGCGCCCCTTCAAGTCCGATCAACGCATCGCGGTATCGACCACGTGCCAGATTTACGAGCGCGACCGATTCTTGTATTACTGCATTAGGCACATGCAGGTCTTGCCCGAGAGCGCGGTGTTGGGCGCGCTCGTAGGTGCTTAGCGCGAGGTCGAATTCACCCGTCGAGGCAAACGCATCGGCCATCCCGATTTCGGCTGCCACGCATCGAGCTGCGTCACCCTCTAAGGCAAACAACGTCGTCGCTTCGCTGTAGTTTCGCTTCGCGTCAGCGAACAGGTTGCGTCCGTAGTACAAGTTGCCGAGATTTAAGCTTACTTTTGCCGCGCCGTGGTTGTCCTTTAGTGCAACCAATTCGGCTTGCGTCCGTTCACCGCAAGCCGCTGCTTCATCGCCGAGGCCCAGCATCGACAGCGCCATGATCTTGGGCACCTGCGCATGGGCTGCGTGCCCCGACAGACCTAGCAAGCGGAACTTTGCGGTTGCGTCGTCGAGTTGCGTGATGGCGTCGGTCATGCCGCCGCGCGTTAGCGCAGCGATTCCGCCCACCCACGCGCAAACTGCCTGCAATTCAACCTGAGACGCAGGCAACGCACTCGCATCATCTACTACCAATTGACTCAAGACATGGGCGGCGCGAGCGACGGCGGACGGGTCGCTGCTCCAGGCGGCGATGGCGCAATCCTTTACCGCCCAGGCCAGTAGCAGTCGCTCCCGATAGGTGCCAAGGTGCGGCGCAGGCCCGTCGGACGCGACCAATTCTGCTGCCAGCGGCTCGGCCCAACCCGTTTCGAGGGTTACCGGCACGGCGTCGCTTTCGTCAATCCGAACGCTCGCCAACGTCAATCGGCGGTAGCTCGACGGCGTCGTTGCCCAGTCGCAACGTCATCCAGTAGGTGCCGGCGCGGACGTCATTCATCATGAATCCGCCGAGTTCGTCGAGGGCTACTTTGCGGGTGCTGAGCGCAGACTGATCGCTGTACGTGTCGACCGACAATTCGACCATGCCGCTGTCGTCCGGTCCGAGAATTTGCCCGGCCAGCACGTAGCTGTCGGCGGCGGACACAATGCGCAGATCAATATCGCGACCCTGCGCGCTGAACAGCATGTGGCGGGTTGGCGATTGCGCGGGCATCGAGCGCAGGCCGAGCGCGGTGGGCGCAACGGCCCAGCTATCGAATGTCAGCACGGCGCGGATCCGTTGCAGCACGTTTTCTGCCGCCGCAATCAGGGGTGACGGCTGTGCGTCGCGAAACAGGCCAACCGCCGAGCGCACCAGCGCCGACGGCGCATCGGGCAGCGCAACCGCGCCTTGAACCAGGCGTTCAAATTCGTCGTCAGTCAGGGTCGCAATCGGCTTCATGATGGGGCGTGCGGGTTGAATGGCTTGCTCAACAGAGTCGCAATCGGGCGACAAAATACATGGTGCATCGGTCGCAGTCCTCAGTCAACCAGTTTGCGCAGCTTGCCGAGGCACCGCGCGCGAGTGGGGCCGATGCTGCCGACCGGCATGGCCAGCCGCGAAGCGACCTCGTCGTAGGCGATTTTGTCGTCGTCGTGGGCGTAGAGCAGGGTGAGCAGATCCCGGCAGCGCGCATCGAGCCGGTCCATCGCGTTCTTGACCTGATTTTGCGCCTGCAATTCGGCCAGAGCGTCCTCCGGCAACGGGGCATCGTCCGCGACGTCCCATTCCGCTGCCTGATCGTCATCATCGTCCGCGCGCGTCATGGAGACGGTGCGCAGGCCGCGCTTTCTTTGCAGCAGGGCTTCGCGCTTCGCGGTGGTGACGAGCCACGCTTGCAAACGATCCAGCTGCGTCAGGCGTGGCAGGTGTTCCATCAGGCGCATAAAAACGGTCTGGAAAACATCGGCTGCGGTATGTTCGTCGAGGCCGATGCGGCGGACGATTGCGTAGACCAGCCGCTGGTAGCGCTGAACCAGTACTTCCCACGCTGCCGCGTCGCCGTTTTTGCAGCGAGCCACGAGGGCTGCGTCACTGTCGTCTGCAATGTCGTTGGGCAATTCGGTCATTTGAAAGGAAGCATAGCGCGAGCGGTGGTTGGCAAGATGGAGGCAGCGCAGCGCAATGACGTTACAGGATTTTTTAGTTATATCTTTGAACGCAAAGCCCCATTCGATATGGGCTAATTGCTGCATATTGCCAATAGTCGACTTATAGGGCATTTAACCTGTAGGCCCAATGCAACAGCGCTTAATTCGGAAAAGCCATTAGGCAGATGAGTGATTCTGGGCAAAATATTGGGCATGCAAGCTCATGAATCCCCGATTCCACCATTTGAACTGGACATCAGTATTAAACCCGGAGACATTGATGAGCTACATCACGTCAATAATGTTGTCTACCTTTCGTGGGTGCAGGACGTTGGGGTGGCTCACTGGGCGTTTTTGACCACGCCTGAGCATCGCGCTCAATACATCTGGGTGGCGCTGCGACACGAAATTGACTATGCGGCACAGGCGTTTCTGGGTGACGCCATCACGGCGCGCACATGGACGGGAACGGTACGCGGTCTGCGCCATCAAAGGCATACGGAGATAATCCGTCGCGACGACGGCAAAGTGCTGGCACGAGCGGTCACCCACTGGTGCCCGCTTGATCGGGCCAGTGGTCGGCCAGCCCGGTTGCCAGCCGAAATTGCCGCATATTTTGCGAAATAAACTAAAAAAAGACATCGATTTGTTGGAGGTTTTAATGACGGTATCGAGAGTGAGTCACAGCCGGTGGCTGCGTGGCGCCGGTGTGGTGCTTGCTGCTTGCGTTTTGGCCTGTTCCAGCGGATGGGCCAGCGTCGATGATGAAAGTGCGCCGCACCGCCGTCCAGTCAAAGTCATCGCTCCGGAGCGCATCAAGGTCAAAACCGTGCATGGCGAGGCGCTGGTTCCGGCGTTTTCCAGCAGCGATCTGGGCAAAGTTCACAGCGATATCAAGCGTGCAGTGATCCTCGTGCATGGCCGGCTTCGTGATGCCGATAAATATTTTGATCTCTCCATGCGGGCGGCGAAGGCCAGCAACGCGCTCGGCGACACGCTGATCATCGCGCCGCAAATGCTCTCCGCCGCTGACGCCGCGCGACACAATCTTGAGCCTAATTTCGCGCGCTGGAAGTCCGAGGCCTGGCTCGGCGGTGACCTCGGCAAAGCGCCGTTTCCCATCAGTTCGTTCGAGGTGATGGACGGCATCATTGCCCAGCTGGTTGACCGTACGCGTTTTCCCAAACTGGAGCGCATCGTGGTGGCAGCTCACTCCGGCGGCGCGCAGTTTGTGCAGCGCTATGCCGTGGTCGGTCGCGCCGATCAGGTGATTACTGCTGCGGGCATGCAACCCTACGCCGAGGGCGTCGATGCCAGTGCCGCCAGTCCAAGCAAAGGACCGGTCATGCGCGTCCGCTACGTCGTTGCCAATCCGTCGTCCTACGTGTATTTCGACGCGACGCGACCGCACGCAGTCGGCAGCTGCAAAGACTTTGACCACTGGCGCTACGGCGTGATCGACCCGGTGTCATATGCGCAGGGCAGCGACATGAAGACGCTCGAGCAGCGCTACCTGACGCGCCGCGTCATTTACATGCTGGGCGGCAACGACATCGATCCCAACCATTCAGCGCTGGACAAATCCTGCATGGCTGAGACGCAGGGCAGCAACCGTCTTGAGCGCGGCAACAATTACTTTGCCCACGTGACGAAGCGGGCGAAAACGCAGAGCATCACGCTGCGCCACACGCGGGTTGAAGTGCCCGGTGTCGCCCACGACGCAGACCGTATGTTCAACTCGTTGTGCGGTAAGGCGGCACTGTTTGACGCGCCGGGTTGCGACATGAAATTGGGCGATTCGATGACAGCGCCCACCTCGTTCGTGGCACCTGCGACGCTGACCGTGTCAAACGTGGCGACCGTGCCCAGCGTGACTGCAGCAACTGCAACGTTACGTGCGGCGTCCCCGCGACCCTAACGAGTCTGCTCGCGCACCTGCAACACGTTGCCTTCGGGGTCGTGACCGTCACACACGGTGAAGTCCCTGAACTGCCATTCACGCTCGGCCGCATTCAGCTCACCGCCACACCGAGCGGCAGTCGCCCGCGCAATCGCGATACTGGCTACGAAAAAAACCAGTTTGATGGGCGTATCTTCTCGCCGGGCAGGCGGTGTTGTGATCGCGATGGCTGCGGCGATGGCCTGTGGAATCGCCACCACCGTGAGCTCAAAAGTCGCCGACTCCAGTACTTTGAAACTCGCGGTTGATTCGGTCGTCTCCAGGCCCGCGACCTGCTCATAGAACGCGCTCACTGGGTCGATATTTTTCGCGTAAAGCACCGCAGCTGCTTTGCCGGACGGCGGGTATTCAGCGATTTGGGTCATGGTCCGGTCTTTCGCGACGCGGTATCAATCAAGACGACTGACGTTGCGCATACATCGGCATCGTGGTCACAAGCGCTTGCAACGCGGCCAATTGCCAGCGGAACTCCGGTTCGAAGGCCTCGCGTTGCGCGACAGCGCCATAGCCGCCCGCTGCGTACACGGTGGCATAAGCCGCGTAACTGGCCGCTTGCAGCGCGCGTCCGTTGATCGCGTTCGCAACTGCGTAGCTGGCTGATACAGCGGCGTGGCCACAGCCATCAATGGACTTTGACCCGCGATGCTGATTGGCGAGCCGGTCGGCGTCAACTTGTGACTGCCGAAAGCTCGCCTCATCAAGTGCACCGTTCACGTATTCATCCAACAGCTGCAGGCAGCGGATCACCTCAGGCTCTTCAAGCAACTGTTCAATGCGGCTGACGCAGGCGTACCCGAAGGCCAGCCGCAGCGGGGCATTGTCCGGTGCCGATAGTCCGACTTCGGATGCGAGCAACTCAAGCGCCTCATTCATGGTGTACCTCCAGGCTGCACTGTAGCGCAACGCTGTTGTGCGCGTGACGGCATCGATTCAGTTGTCGCGCAGGGTGTCGAAGTCACAAGATTGAGTGCCTGCTTAACCTCAGCCCGGGCGGAACCGTCGCCCTGATCTGCCAGCGGTGCCTGTCGGTTGCATGCTCCACGTCACAATAACGAGTGCGTTATTGTGACTGTGACTGGCTGTGCGTGATCGGTACAGGTACCGGCGCTGGCGGTGCTGACGGAGTGACAAGCATCGGGGCTACAGTCACCGCCACGTCAAGCGTGTGGTCTCCACCACCACGAATCACGCCGCGCAGCGGAGGCACGTCCCCGTAATCGCGACCGTACGCGAGCTTGACATGGCTCTCGCCGGCGAGGCAGTTATTGGTGGGGTCGAAGTCGAGCCAGCCGGATTTTGGACAGTACACGCTGACCCAGGCGTGTGATGCGTCAGCACCGATCAGGCGCGGGCGTCCAGGTGGCGGCTCGGTGAGCAGATAGCCGCTGACGTAGCGCGCGGCCAACCCCAGCGAGCGCAAGCCTGCGATCATGACCTGCGCGAAGTCCTGACACACGCCTTTTTTGAGCGCGAATGCTGCCAGTGGCGGTGTGCTCGCATCGGTCGCTTCCGGCGAATATTCAAACTCCGTGTGAATGCGCTGGCACAGCGCTTTGGCGAGCTCGTAAACGGGTTGCGACTTGCTGCTAATAGCTGCAGCATATTTGGCAAACGTAGCGTGAATGGGGGCCAGGGGTGAGGCCTGTGCGAACTCGCGCGCGGCATCAAATTCTTGCTCAGCCCGGTACTGCATGTGCTCGGCCACGGCCTCCCACGGCAGGCTCTCGGGCACTGTGACGCGATCCAGCTTGCCGGTCATCTCCAGTGGCAGTGCATGCGTGATGACCACGCTCTCTGCTGTCACCACCAACACGGCATGTGGCACAGCAAGTTCGAAGTAGATGCGCTGTTGACCATAGCTGTCAACGCTTTGCGTTAAGGCGGCAGGCTCCGGTTGTACGCGTAGCGTGTGCGACAGCAGTTGCTGCGATGGCGAGGCGAGCGGTCGCATATGCGCAATGTGATGCGCCTGCTCTACAGCGTGCGCGTAGGTGTATCGTGTTTCGTGAGTGACCGAGAGTTTCATGCGCCCACCGCCTGATCCGCAGCGTGCGCATGGCTGAAATAGCGCTGCGAAAGCGCGTCTGAAATGGCCGTGGAGTCGCGGCTGACTTTACGCAGCAACGCGACGATTCCATCGGTGTCGCTGTGGCTCGCAAGCGCCATGGCCTGTACCGCATTCCACTGATGCGGAAGCACGATGTTGGTGAGCATTGCCGACACCTTGCCGTTAGGTGATTCAGGCAGCTTGGCAATACGGCCGGCCAGTGTTTGTGCGATCCACGCCAGCGAGCGCGGGTTGTCGGGGTCAAGGGCGAGCAGCTCGATCAGCGCATGCGGATCGCGCTGCTGCAAGTAGCGTGACCGATAAGTGATGGTGCTGTCAAACAGGCTCAATACCAGGGCAAAACCGACGTCGCTTTTGAGCGTGCCGGTGTCGAATGCTTCTGCCAGCGCTTCGGCAAGCGTAGATAACCGCTCGATCTGACGACCGATCGACAACAGACGCCAGCCATCGTCTCGCGTCATGCGATCGGTCTGTGCGCCGGTCATTGCCATGACGTTGGTCGACAGGCGCTCCAGTGCGCGCAATGCCTGTTGCGTAGTGCAGGTGGACGCCTGCGGCGCGCTGCGCGCGTCGTCGGACATCATCGCCTTGAACTCAGACGCGCTCGCAGCAACCAGCGACCATTGCTCCAGCGCCAGTCGTTCGCGCACGGCAAACGCCGAGAAGCGCAGTGAAGCGAGTGTGGCAGCCACGCTATACGCACCCAGCCTGGCGTCCGAGTCTGCTAGCGAGGCAATCAGCGCCCGCTCGAAGACGTGGGCGGACTGTTTTGGCGTTGGCACCTCTTTGGTGACGAGCCCGTTAGTCAAGGCAAGGCGATGCAGCCATTCGAGCGTTTCGGGTGTCTCCTCGGCTTCGCTGGCCAGCGCCTCGAGTGTCACACGCGCCAGGCGCGTGGTGTTTTCGAGTCGCTCGGTGTAGCGGCCAAACCAGAACAGATTTTCTGCGGCGCGGCTTGCAATGCCAATGGTCGAGCGGTGCGTCGCGATGGGGGTCAGTGTGGCGGAAAGCGGCGTCGTGTCCTCGCTGACCTTGCCGGTGATGACCCAAAAATCGGCCGAACTGCCACCGCGATACATCGACACCACGTCGCGTCCGGGCGGTGCGATACGTGCAAGACCACCGGGCATCACATGCCATTTGCCGGGGCCGTCGGACAAGGCGAACACACGCACCATTGCGGCGCTGCTTGAGATGGGCGGTGTCGTGCTCAAGCCCTGCCAGCTGGGTGTGTGGGCCAGAGGCAGAAATGCCTGCGCTGAAAAGTCTTCAGGATGCAGCGCAATCCTCCCCGTCCACTGTTCACGTTCGCGCGGTGACAATGATTTGCCAATGGCTGGCACAAAGCGTCGCCCGCGATCGTTAAACGTGGGCTTCAATACGTAATCAGACAGCTGCGGAATCAGTGTGCGCAAGGTGCTCCGCTCGCCACACCACCAGCTCGCAATCGACGGAATGGCCAGCGGCGCGCCCATCAGCGCCTGGCAGATTTTTGGCAAAAATCCGAGAATCGCAGCCGACTCAAGAAACCCCGTCCCCGGCGCGTTGGCGAGCACCACGTTACCGGAGCGATAGGCCTGCATGAGCCCTGGAATACCCAGCGCAGAATCGGCCTTCAACTCCAGCGGATCCAGAAAATCATCGTCAAGTCGGCGCACAATCACGTCGACCGGTTCCAGTCCTTTAAGCGTCTTCAACCACACCCGTTCATCGCGCACCACCAGATCGCCACCCTCAACCAGCGCAATCCCGAGATAACGTGCCAGATAAACGTGCTCAAAGTAGGTTTCGTTATACGGACCCGGCGTGAGCAGCACCACGCGCGCGTCGCTACCTGCGGGGCTGTGCGCTACCAGGCTTGCGATCAACACTTTGTAACTGGCGGCCAGTTTTTCGAC
>JANXNO010000099.1 GCA_025354075.1 Burkholderiales bacterium
GCTTTTGGTTTGCACTAGTGCGCCATCGCCGCTTGCCACCAAGCCGACGTCAGCGGCAAAGGTTTCGCCGAGGCCGCGCCCCGCGATCTTGCCGCTATTACGGTCGACCAGGTGAACTGTGCCCTCCGCATCCTGTATGGCGAAATAGTCTCCCACCAACGCGGTGCCGGTAGCGCGACGGCCTGCAAGCACGTCCTGCTTCCACACTGTACCGCCGGTGGTTTTATCGAAGGCTTGCGCGACCCCTTTTTCGTCGGTCGCGTAGACGTATTTGGCGTCGAGAAGCGGGCCGGTGAGCGAGCTCAAATCGCGTGACCACAACAGCGTGCCGCGCACCAGATCAAAGCAGGCTACGCGGCCCTGGTACGCGGCGGCGCAAATGCGCTCGGCGTCAATGGCAGGGCGGCCTACTACGTCCACCAGCCGTTCGAGTTCGGACACGCCCTTGGGATTAGCCACGGTTGCTTCCCAGCCGATGGCACCGGTTGCGGCGTCAATGGCCAGTAATTTGCCTTGTGCTGTACCGACAAAAACAGCGCCACGACCCGCCAGTGGAATGGCACTGGAACGTACCGTCAGCGATGGCAACGTACGCTGGATCGACCATAGGCGCGCGCCGGTTTTCAGGTCAAGCGCGGTCACGGCACCGTCGCCGCCAACAACGATCACGGCGGTGTCGGCGATGGCAGCCGGGGCAATGACTTCGGAACCGACCTTACCGCTCCACAGCAGTGCACCGTTCATGTCGAACGCCAGCACTTCGGCTTTGTTGGTGCCGACGACAATCATGTCTCTGGATGCGGCAACACCGCCGGACAGGATGCCTCGGCCCGCGGGCACCTGAAAGCGCTTGACCACCGCGCCGCTCTTTTCGTCGAACACGATCACCGTGCCATCGGGATGCGCGGCGTAGACTGAGCCGTTCGTCACCGCTGGAATCAGGCTGCTGCTCTGCTTGCCGCCCAGCACGGTTTGCCAGTTCGCGGTGACTCGCGCACTGCCCGTGACAGCGGGCAGCGGCAAAACTTTTTTCTCGCTACCGAAGAATGAGAACGTGCTGCACCCCGAGACGGCCAGTGCCGCTGTCAGTGGCAGTGCAATCAGCGAAAAGCGTCGAATGGCGCTCACTTGGTCGCTCCCGCTGCAGCGGCGATGACGGACACGGCGTCGAGCTTGACCTGTGTGTATTGCTTCTGCGAGCCTTTCGGATCGAGCTTGGCGATTGCGGCTTCGTACGCGGTTTTTGCGTCAGCGGCTTTGCCCTGAATGTTGAAAATGTCGCCTTTCATGTCGAGAAACAATCCTTCGAAAGCTTCGCTGTGTTTGGCGTCGAGCGCTGCAATGGCGGCGTCATATTGCTTTTGATCGAGTAATACTGCGGCGAGGCGCAGACGGGCGATGCTCACCAACTCGGCTTCTTTGCTGTTGGCGACGGTCCAGTCGAGATGTGTTTTTGCCGCAGCCAGATCGCCCGCATCAAACGCAACTTTTGCAGCAAGCAGCGCGCCGCGGGGTGCGTAGCCGGTGCCCGGGAATTTTTCGATGAGCTGGGCGACTGCATCTTTAGCCTTGGCCGTTTCGTTCTTGCCCGCCGCATCGGACAGGGCAAAGTACAACGTGCTGGCTTCAGCGGCCTGCTTGCCGGTGTAGTACTTCCAGCCTTGATTGGCCGCCACCAGCAGCGCCACCACGGTGACGGCTCCCGTCACGTAGTTACCAAAGCGCGCCCACCAAGCCTTAAGGTCGCCGAGTTTTTCCTGTTCGTCTAGATCGTATGCAGCCATGTTGGACTTATTTTGATTCGGTAGTCTGAAAAAGTAGGCAAATTCAGCTTATGCGCGCAAGTGCGCCGCAACAGCTGAACTCGTAATTATCGCCTGTTCGCCCTGAATCGCTGCGCCATTGCCATCACGCAACGGTTTTACGGCGACCGTGCCCACCGCCACTTCGTTGTCGCCGATGACCAATGCATAGCGTGCGCCGCTGACGTCCGCCTTTTTCATCTGGCTTTTGAAGCTTCCGCCGCCTCCGTGCTGCGCGACCGCGAGGCCCGCGTCGCGCAGGGTTTCGGCGAGCGCGCTGGCCTTTTTTTGTGCTGCCTCACCGGCGTGGACGATGTAGGCGTCCAGCGTCGCCACGGGCGTGGAATCGTCCAGCATCATCAACACGCGCTCGACACCCATGCCGAAACCGATGGCTGGCGTGGGCTTGCCGCCGAGTTGTTCGAAAAGACCATCGTAGCGACCACCGCCGCAGACCGTGAGCGGCGAGCCGAAGCGGTCGGTGACGAATTCGAACGCGGTGCGGTTGTAGTAGTCCATGCCGCGCACGATGCGTGGGTTGACGATGAACGGCACATTTGCCTCTCGCAGCAGTTGCTGCAAACCCTCGAAGTGCGCGCGTGATTCGTCCTGTAAAGAATCGAGGAGGACGGGTGCGGTCTGGTTGACTTCGATAACGCTGGCGACTTTGCTGTCGAGAATGCGCATCGGATTGGTGTGCAGTCGACGCTTCGCTTCGTCGTCGAGAGCCGGCAGATTAGCCTCGTAGTGCGCAATGAGTTTGGCGCGATACGCGGCACGTTCATCAAGACCGCCCAGCGAATTGATTTCCAGCCGCACATCATCAATGCCCAGTTCACGCCAGATTCGCGCCGTCAGGATCATGATCTCGGCATCAACGTCCGGCCCGTCAAAGCCGAAGCATTCCACGTCGAACTGGTTGAACTGACGGTAGCGCCCCTTTTGCGGACGCTCGTGACGGAACACCTCACCGAGTGTGTAAATACGCACCGGGCCGTTGTAGGTGAGGTTCGCCTCGACCGCGGCACGCACCAGACCCGCCGTGAGCTCCGGGCGCAGCGTGAGCTTTTCACCGTTCAGTTTGTCTTCGAAGGAATACATCTCCTTCTCGACGATGTCGGTGACCTCGCCAATTGAGCGCACAAACAGCGGCGTGTACTCGACGATAGGCGCGCGCATGTTTCGATAGCCGTACTGGCGGGCAACTCGGGTGACGGTCGCTTCAAAAAATTCCCACTTCGATGAATCGGCGGGCAGAACGTCGTTCATCCCGCGGACGGCTTGTAGTTTTTCCATGACGTGTTGTCTCAGTGTTCAATGTGTGCGGATGGCCAGCGCCTCTGATGGGCTTGGGCACATTCGATAATTTGGTACGGGCGTGACAGCAGCAGCTTTTACGTGATATCCATGTTTCACATGGGCTGAACGCTCAATTCGATATTTATCGACTTAATCCATAAACAACGATCAGCTCCAGAGATACCGCCGCTTAAGCGAGAAAGCTGATAGCGACTATGCTTTCTGCGCCATCCGAATCGGGATGACTTTTGGCTCGGCTGGAACGTCTGGATGTCGCTGATCGGTCTGTCCCGACGATCCGGGTGAACCGTTACCGTACGTTCGTTGCACGTACACAGCCAGCATTGCCTGAAACTCTTCAGCGATTCGATCACCTTTGAGCGTCACGGTTTTTTTGCCGTCTTCGTACACCGGCGCGACCGGCAGCTCGC
>JANXNO010000118.1 GCA_025354075.1 Burkholderiales bacterium
TGGTCGCATCGCCTCGGTCACCGTGGGCGACATCACGGTCAGCGCTGCCGATAGCGTGGATCTGAAAGGCCGCGTCGTGCTGCCGGGGCTGATTGACTGCCACGTTCACGTGACCGCTGTGCATCATGATGTGTGGCAGCTCTCGATGCAGCCGCCGAGCTACATCACGGCGCAGTCGACGCACATTCTGGTCGGCATGCTGGAGCGCGGCTTCACCACGGTGCGCGATGCAGCAGGCGCTGACTATGGCGTGCAGCTTGCGATTGAACGCGGATATCTGCGCGGACCACGTCTGTTCATCGCGGGCGCTCCACTGTCACAAACGGGGGGCCATGCCGACAGCCGCCCACGTGGCGTCAAAGAATTCATGTGTACCTGCGCCGGGCTCGGTCTGTTTCCGGCCATTGCCGATGGTGTGCCCGAAGTGCGCCGTGCCGTGCGCGAGCAGTTGCGGCACGGTGCCAACCAGATCAAGATCATGGCGGGTGGCGGCGTGGCAAGCCCGACCGACCCGATCGACGGCACGCAGTATTCGCTGGACGAAATCACCGCTGCCTGCGAGGAGGCGTACGCCGCCAACACCTACGTGATGGCCCATGCCTATTCGCCGCGCTCCATCACGCGTGCGGTGCAATGCGGGGTGCGCTCGATTGAGCACGGCAATTTGCTCGACGAGGCCACCGCAAAAGTCATGAAATCGCACGGTGCGTTTCTGGTGCCGACGCTCGCGACATACGCGATGCTCGCCGAAGAGGGCAAGCGCCTCGGCTGGTCTGACGAGATGCTGGGCAAGCTGGATCGTGTGAAGGATGCGGGCGCGCGGGCGATTGCCATCGCGAGGGCAGAGGGTGTTCCTATTGCTTTTGGCACCGATTTGCTGGGCGCGATGCATGCGCAGCAATCCATCGAGTGGCGCTTGCGAGCCGGCGTGCAATCTGCCGTGGAAATTTTGCAAAGCGCAACCAGCGTCGCGGCGCAGGTGTTGAATCAGACGGGCAAACTTGGTGTGATTGCCGCCGGTGCTCACGCCGATCTGGTGGTCGTCGATGGCGATCCGACGCAAGACATCACGATTCTGTGTGATCCTGACACGGCGGTGGCGGGCGTGATGAAGGCAGGGGTGTGGGAGAAGCCGTTGCGGCTCTAACACCGCGCCGCACGCCCTACCGCTTTTTGTTGAAATGGCGTTGGTGCTGGGCCTAACGTCGCAAAAGCGGAAAAGTCGATTTTAAACGTTTTATTAGCCTGAGCCCTTATTGAATAAGGGTTTCGGGCAAAAGATGATACCTCGCGATACACGCATGTTCTACCTGTCAAAACTCACCGTGTTCCTCATGCAACCCCTGTACTGGGTGGTCGCGCTGGTAGTTCTCGCGCTCGCGATTTCGGTCGTCAAACCGGGTCTCCGGGCCGTGCGCTCGCTGCTGGCAGTGGCTTTGTCGCTGGTGCTTTTGATCGGCTGGACGCCGTTGTCCAACGCGGCGTTGCGAACGCTTGAGGATCGGCATCAGCCGCCAACGGGCGACTTGAGCCGGTTTTCGGGCATGGTGGTTCTGGGCGGTGTGTTTGCGGGCGACGACGGTCGTGGCCACGGCCAAATTGTGCTGGGTTGTGCGGGGGAGCGGGTGGTTGAGCCGATTCCGATCATGAATCAACACCCGAAAATGCGCCTGTTATTTACGGGCGGCGAGGCAGCGTTGTTTCCGCGTGGCGAGCCTGAGGCGGGCGTTGCTCGTGGGTATTTCGAACGGATGGGAATTCCGTCTGAACGGCTTATTTTCGAGGAGGCGTCGCGCAACACGTTCGAGAACGCCGTGTTGAGCGCGAAATTGCCTGCGGTTGATATCAAGGCGCCGTGGCTGTTGGTCACCTCGGCGTCGCACATGCCCAGGGCGCTGGCGACCTTCGCGCATGCGGGCTGGAACGTGACGGCCTACCCGGTGGACTACACGTCAGTGGTGAACGCGTCACTGACGGATTATTCCCTGATTGGTGGCGCGTATTCGTGGCAGGTGGTTTTGCGGGAGTACGTTGGCGGCCTGGTGTACGGCGCGACCGGCAAGCTGTGAGCGGCTAATCCAGCGAAACGTTGACCTGTTTGCACGAATCTGCCTCGACCGACGAGCTCACGATTCGGTACACGATGACGTAAATCACAACGTACGCCACCGCGAGTGCGACGAGTTTCAGCGTGGCCGTGTATACGGACGTCGCTGCCGCCACGAATAAGGCAGATGCGATGACCACGGCTGCGCTGGCCAGATTGCGGCCGTGTTCACCATAGAGCGTATTGAAACGGCGAGCGAGTAATGAGTGCAAATGCTCCGCGTCGGGCGACATGATGGGGTTCCCGGCACGCCATCGGCGATAAATCGAATACGTGGTGTCGGTGAACGGGTAGAGCACCACCATGAAGGCAAACCACGGGCTGACAGCAGGGTGACGATTGCAAAGCAGGATCAACGCGATGGCCAGCGCCGAGCCCAGCAAATACGCCCCACCGTCGCCTGCAAACAACCACGCGCGCGGAAAGTTGAGCAGGGCAAAGCCAACGATGGCACCAATCAGTGCTGTAGCAATGGTGAAAACGAACACATCCCCGGTCATGTGCGCCACCGCAGCGACCGCTGCACCAGCGGTCAAGGTCAGCCCAGCCAGCAAGCCATTCAGCCCGTCGGCCAGATTGAACGCGTGGGCAATGCCGCCGACGCAAAACAGCGTGAATCCGAAGGCGATAGCGGGGTGCAAGGCAACCAGCGCGTCAACCGGCGGCACGTCAAAGCGCACGATGGTTGCGCCGCAAAAGAAATAGGCGAGGCTCGCTCCGACGAATGTGGCGAGCAGGCGGCTGAGCGGGCCGAAGCGCTGCGTTATGTCTTCGCCGAGTCCGACGGCAAACGGCACGAACAGCGCGAGGATGAACCACACCGGCGCGTTGATTTCTTCACCGTTCGGAATCGTTATTTTCGCGATCAGCAAGGCGACTGAAAACCCCGTCATGAGTGCAATGCCGCCGATGCGCGGAACAGCGCCCACATGCAATTTCTGCGGGCCGGATCCCGCGTGATCTGACGTGAAATTCGAGTGCCACTGTTTTGTCACCACCAGAAACACGCCCGTTAGCAAGCTCGCCAGCACTGCAACCGAAAATACTATTGCCACAAAAAACGCTCCGGCCATCTATTTATTACAAGCAAGATAGCACGTAATGGCGTCAAACGTGACGTCCAGAAACGTGGGCGAGCGACAGATTGAGCAGGCGTTGCAGCAACACGACGCGTGGATATGACGTCGTCATCACTTCGCAGCCCTAAAGCCTTATGCAGCAGGGCTTGGCGGGGCGACCACGACCAGCGCTTTTGCGACTTCGCCACCGCCGTTGGCGACGTTGCAAATCTCCGCCGCGCGACCATCCGCCAGCTCAATCTCGGTGCCGTTCGACAGACTGCGCGACGCAGGCAGTAGTTGAATTTCGAGATGGCGCTTCACGGCACCGCGGTAGTGCGCGCGAGCCACGATTTCCTGCCCAGGATAACAACCCTTGCTGAAGCTGACACCGCCACCGGGTGACACGTGATCCCAATGGATCATTTGCGGGACAAACATCTCGGCAGTGGCCGACGTAATTTCGGGCTGCATAGCTTCGACCCCCAGCAAATTCCAGTGCTGCATGAAAGAAGCCGCGCTGGCGTCTGCGGCGTCCGTCTTCGCGACGGCAGCAGTAACAGCGTCCGACGGGGCGATAGTCACCCAGCGTCCTTGACCGAGGTTGAGCGTTGCCAATGGTGCGACCGCGCTCTCCGGCTGAGCTAAATGAAACGTTGGCGTAAGCTTCGCGCTCAACTCGATGGTGAGCTTTGCGCGCAAACGGAACATCGTCAGCCGTTTCACCAGTGCCGCCGCAACCGACTGGTGAACCACCGCGACGAATGCGGCTTCCCCGGTGCGCGCCAGCGCGAACGTGGCCTGCAGCCTGCCCTTGGCCGAACAGTATCCCTGCCATTGCCAGCCACCGATGGCCATCGCGGCGACGTCATTGGTGAGCTGCGATTGCAAAAACGTCAACGCGTCAATGCCTTCGAAGGCGACAACGGCGTGGTCAGGCGAGGGGAGATGCATGGACATTTTTAGCGCTTGGAAGAAAACGGAAAGAGCGGCGAACAGCGTAGTGTGAAGCAAACCCGATTTTGCAAGGTGAAGATGGATGTTCGCAACTCCAACGGACACAACATCTTTGTGTTGAAAACGCCATTCTATATGGGCTTAGATCGTTATTTGTCCAATAACCGACTTTATAATTTTTGTAGCTGAAGCCCCAGTTGAGTAAGCGTTTGGCAAAAAAGCTGAGTGGCTGTGTCGAAGATTCAGCCTGCCGAAGCCCACAGCACACCACGATTCACGCCAAGTCTTACGAGCGTTGTCTAAAGCAGCTATACTGCAAGGCTGTCCATCTCGGACAAATCCGCACACTCGCACAATCTGATGGGTGTTTGTTGGCGCAATTCAAAACGCGGCCATCGAACGCTAGCGAGTGGAGGTCAAACCCACCAGGAGAAAAATTATGTCTACTACCATGCGTGAGATGCTGGAAGCCGGTGTCCATTTCGGTCACCAAACCCGTTTTTGGCATCCAAAAATGGCTCCGTATATTTTCGGTGCCCGCAACAAAATTCACATCGTCAACCTCGAGAAGACGATGGAGCAGTACAACGCCGCGATGACCTACGTTCGTCGTCTGGCGGCCAACCGTGGCACCATTCTTTTTGTCGCTACCAAGCGTCAAGCACGTGAGATCATCAAGGAAGAGGCGCAGCGCGCTGGCATGCCTTTCGTTGATCACCGCTGGCTCGGCGGCATGATGTCCAACTTCAAGACTGTCAAAGGCTCCATCAAGCGTCTGAAAGAGCTTGAAGCGATGAAGCTCGACGGCACGTTTGACCGCATGAACAAGCGTGAAGCGTTGACCCTGACCCGCGAATACGACAAGCTGATGACCTCAATGGGCGGCATCAAGGATATGGTTTCTCTGCCAGACGCGATGTTCATCATCGATGTGGGCTATCAAAAAATCGCTGTACAGGAAGCCATCAAATTGGGCATCCCGTTGGTCGGCGTAGTTGATACCAACCACTCACCCGACGGCATCGACTACGTGATCCCAGGCAACGATGACTCAAGCAAGGCGATCCGCCTCTACGCCCGTGGCGTGGCTGATGCGATCCTCGAAGGCAAATCGCAAGCCGTTCAGGAAATCGTTCAGGCACAGACGCAGACCGAAGAATTCGTGGACGTTGATCCTGCGGACATGGCGGCGAAGCAGTAACAGTCCTGCTGTCAACGTGGGGCTCCGCATCACATGCGAGCCCCATTTTTTATTGAGTTAGACCTTTAGATTTTTTACGTCGTGGCTTTGATGGCACACGGCGAAGTGGAGAAGAACATGGCAGAAATTTCTGCATCCCTGGTTAAAGAGCTGCGCGAGATGACTGGTCTCGGCATGATGGAGTGCAAACGCGCACTCGCAGAAACCGACGGCGACATCAAAAAAGCTGAAGAGCTGATGCGCATCAAGTCCGGCGCCAAAGCCAGTAAGGCCGCATCGCGTCAGGCCGCTGAAGGCACCATTGGCGTCTACGTTTCGGCCGATGCCAGTGTTGGCGCGCTGGTTGAATTCAACTGCGAAACCGATTTCGCGGCGCGTAACGTTGACTTGCTGGCGATGGCCGCAGCACTCGCTAAAAACGTCGGCAACGAAAAGCCTGCTGACGTTGCTGCGTTAATGAATACGCATATCGACGGGGAAGTCGCCGAAACCAAACGCGCCGCGCTGGTTCAAAAAATCGGCGAGAACATGAACGTGCGTCGTTTCGTACGCGTGGGTGGCTCCGGCAGCAAAGTCGTGAGCTACGTGCATGGCGGCGGTCGCATTGGGGTGCTGGTTGAGTTCGACGGCAATGGGGACATCGCCCGTGACGTCGCGATGCATCTGGCAGCCTCTGTCGCGTCAACGCGCGCCGTATGTGTGTCACGCGATGAAGTACCTGCTGAGCTGATCGAAGGCGAGCGCAAGATTTTTGCTGCGCAGGCGGCTGAATCTGGCAAGCCTGCCGACATTGTTGCCAGAATGGTGGACGGTCGGATCAATAAGTTCTTAGCTGAAGTTGCGCTGCTCGATCAGCCATTTGTCAAGGACCCCGAGCAGACGGTCGATAAAATTCTGAAGGCAGCCAACACGAAGGTACATAGCTTCCAGATGTACGTGGTCGGCGAAGGCATCGAGAAAAAGGCGGTCGATTACGCGGCGGAAGTGGCGGCTGCGGTCAAGGGCCTCTAGAGCACCCTGCGTTCCCACAAAGAGAGGCCCTTCGGGGCCTCTTTTGTCTGGTGAGGCACCCCAGTTCTAAAAAGCGGCTGTCGCGATAAACTTCAAGGTTATGCCTAGTCCAAATTCACCTACACCCACATCCCAGCCTGCTTTCAAGCGAATCCTCCTCAAGCTCTCAGGAGAGGCACTGATGGGGGACGATGCTTACGGCATTAACCCGACGGTCATCGACCGAATCGTGGGCGAGATCAAAGAGGTCTCGGATCTGGGCGTGCAGATCGGCGTGGTGATTGGCGGTGGCAATATCTTTCGCGGTATCGCGCCAAGCGCCACCGGCATGGATCGTGCGACGGCTGACTATATGGGCATGATGGCCACGCTGATGAACGCACTAGCGCTGGCGGACGCTATGCGCCGCGCCGGCCTGGTTGCGCGCGTGCAATCCGCGCTCACCATTAATCAAGTGGCAGAGCCCTACATTCGTGGCAAAGCATTGCGTTATCTCGAAGAGGGCAAGATCGTAATTTTCGGAGCGGGCACCGGTAACCCGTTTTTTACGACCGACACTGCAGCTGCGTTGCGCGGACGCGAAATCAACGCCGATCTGGTATTAAAAGCGACCAAAGTCGATGGCGTGTACACCGCTGACCCGATGAAAGATTCCACGGCCACCCGCTACAGCAGCCTCACGTTTGACGAGGCGATTATCAAAAATTTGAAAGTGATGGACGCCACCGCGCTTGCGCTGTGTCGCGACCAACAGTTGCGGCTCAATGTCTTCAGTATTTTCAAGGCCGGTGCGCTTAAACGTGTCGTGTGCGGAGAAGATGAAGGCACAACCGTCGTTTGTTGAGAGTCAATTTAAGAGATAGCCATGATTGCTGAAACCAAAAAAAACGCCGAGCAACGAATGTTGAAAGCGCTTGATGCGCTGAAAAATAATTTCACGAAAGTGCGCACTGGTCGCGCGCACTCAGGAATGCTTGATTCAGTACAGGTGGAGTATTACGGCACGATGACGCCAGTGACCGGTGTTGCTAACGTTACCTTGCTGGACGCGCGCACGCTGGGCGTTCAGCCGTACGAAAAGAAAATGATTCAGGCTATCGAAAAGGCTATTCGGGAAGCAGATTTGGGTCTCAATCCATCCGTTACCAGCGAGGTGATTCGCGTCCCGATGCCGATGATGAACGAAGAGCGTCGCCGTGATTTGGTCAAGCTGGTGAAAGGCGAAGCCGAAGATGCTCGCGTTGCGATTCGCAGCGTGCGCCGCGATGCCAACAGCGCGTTCAAGGACGCCCTCAAAGCCAAGACTATTTCAGAGGATGAGGAGCGGCGTGCTCAGGACGACGTCCAGAAATTGACCGACAAGTGCATCGCTGAGGTAGAGCGCCAGTTCGCTATTAAAGAAGCCGAATTGTTGTCGGTTTAATCGCTGGTCAAGTCGATTTCAATCGTGAATCCCGCTGCGCTGAAGGAGTTGCCCGCTGCGCCCCGGCATATCGCCGTGGTTATGGATGGCAATGGCCGCTGGGCCAAGCGCCGTTATTTGCCGCGGGTTGCGGGACACAAGCAGGGCCTGGAAGCTGTGCGTGCGTTGATTCGCGGTGCGATGAAACACGGCGTGCAGTGCCTGACGATTTTTGCCTTCAGCAGCGAAAACTGGCAGCGCCCACCGGACGAAGTGTCTTTCTTAATGGATTTATTTTTGCGGGCGCTGCGTGAGGAAGTGCAGAAACTGCACGGCAACGGTATTCGCTTTAGCGCTGTTGGCGATGTTTCTGTGTTGAGTGAAGAAACGCAAAATCTGATTCTCGACGCAGAGGCATTGACCCGATCCAATCACCAGTTTCGACTGAATGTCGCGGTCAATTACGGTGGGCGGTGGGATGTGGAGCAGGCGGTCAACCGCGCCCAGTTGAGCGGCGACCTGCAAACGTTCCCGAACTATCTGGCATTTGCAGATCAGCCCGATCCTGATTTATTTATTCGCACCGGCGGAGAACGAAGAATCAGCAATTTCATGCTGTGGCAACTGGCGTATACCGAGCTTTATTTCACCGATACCTTGTGGCCCGATTTCAGTGAATCCGAATTGAGCGAGGCGTTGCAGTGGTATGCGTCGCGCGAGCGTCGCTTCGGTAAAACGGGAGATCAAATGCGCGAATACGTCACTTTGGTTGCGACATCCTGATCGCCGTGCGCTCAAACTTACGCACACGCGTCATCACTGCCGTGGTTCTCGCCGTGGTCGTAATCGGAACACTGGTCACGGGTTCTGCGATTGCATGGACCCTGGTGGTGACGTGCTTTTGTGCTGCGGCAGCATGGGAGTTTTTGCGCCTGTCAACGGGCGCAACGCAATCCCAAAAGACGGTTGCCTTGTGCATGTTGCTGTCGTTGATTTCGACTTTTGCAGCGGCATTGTTCCTTGTTGATGGCACGGACGAGCGCTGGAACGTTATGTTTAAGGTGTTTTTGGCAGGGGCAGCCGTCTTCTGGCTGGCCATCGCGCCCTGGCAGTTGGCGCGTCGATCAATTGCGTTCACCTCGTGGCCAAGCGTGTTGATGCTGCCAACAGTTGTGGCTGCGGCGTGGCTCTCTGCGGTACTCTTGCAACGTGCCGGGGCGCGCTTTCTGTTGGCGGTAGTGGTGCTCACCGTCGCAGCCGATGTCGGTGGCTATTTTGTTGGGCGCGCTCTGGGTCGGGTAAAACTCGCGCCGTCGATCAGCCCCGGAAAGACGCGCGAAGGAGCCATAGGTGGCATATTGGCGGCTGCGTTTTGGGCGGCCCTAATGGCGTTCTACCTTGATGTCTGTTCGGGTGTGCTGCCGCTTTTGCTAGCCGCCGTGGCCGGTGCATTTTTGGGCGCGTGCGCCGTGATGGGTGATCTGTGGGAGTCACAACTGAAACGGCAGGCTGGCGTAAAGGATTCGAGCCAATTGCTTCCAGGTCATGGCGGCGTGCTGGATCGTATTGATGCGCAGTTGGCGGTCTTGCCGCTGGCAACACTCCTTCTCGCGCTGGTGAAACTGCTATGGTGAAACCGTGATCAACGTTGCGTTGCTGGGTGCATCCGGCTCTATCGGGGCGAGCACCCTTGCCGTATTGCGGCAACATCGGGATCGCTTTAGGCTGGTGGCCGTGGCCGTGCAGTCAAACTGGCATGCGTTGTTGCCCATTCTTGAAGAGTTTCAGCCTGACGTATGCGCAGTTGAGGACGGAGCTTCCGCGCTGGCCCTGCAAGAGGCCGTTTCGCGAAAGCTTCTGCGACTGCAAATTGACGCCGGTGCCGACGCGGTAACCGCTGTCGGTGGGCTACCGCTGGCCGATGTGGTCGTCGCAGGCATTTCGGGTTTTGCCGGGTTGCCTTCGACCTGGGCAGCGGTGGTTGCCGGAAAAACGGTGTTGCTTGCCAACAAAGAGGCGCTTGTCGCTGCAGGGCGCTTGTTGCTGGACAAAGCTGCGGCAACCGGTGCACGTCTCTTGCCCATTGATAGCGAGCATAACGCCGTATTTCAGTGTGCCAATGGATTGGTGTGTGATCCCCGGCACGTCAGCGCGATCACGCTCACCGCCTCCGGCGGCCCGTTTCGACTGCGCGCAATCGATACCTTTGAAACTATCACGCCAGAAGAAGCGTGCAAACATCCTACGTGGGCAATGGGACGCAAGATTTCGGTCGATTCGGCAACGCTGATGAACAAAGGGCTGGAGGTCATTGAGGCTGCGTTACTGTTTAATCGCCCTGCCGCGGACGTTCATGTTGTGATCCACCCGAGCAGCACCGTCCACGCGATGGTCGAATTTGTGGATGGCTCAATACTCGCGCATCTGGGACCAGCAGATATGCAAGTACCCATTGCTTACGCGCTGGGTATTGCGGCGGAAATATGGGGTGGCGTGGCGCGCAACGTGCCGCATCGCTTGCCCCTCACGGTGCAGAGACTATCGTTAGCCGCGTTGGGAAAGCTGGAATTTTTTGACGTTGACTATGTGCGTTTTCCTGCACTCGGGCTGGCGTACGCTGCGCTGAGGCAAGGGCAGGGCGCATGCCTCGCGCTGAACGCCGCTAACGAAGTGGCCGTGGCAGCGTTTCTGGCGGGCGAAATTCGATACACCGATATTGTTCGCACGACGGAGCGAACCCTTGATCGACTTGACATGTCTGACCCTACATCGATGGATGAGGTGTTCGCGCGCAATTTGCACGCACGCGCTATGGCCCGATCAACTTTAGAGGATTCACCAATGGTTGTGGGTAGTTGATGGCTGTTTTCGGAAGTTCGTTGCTGGGATTCCTGCTGGCCGTGGCCATCCTGGTGACAATACACGAGCTCGGGCACTATCTCGCCGCGCGGTGGTGCGGTGTCAAGGTGCTTCGTTTTTCTGTGGGCTTTGGCCCAGTGCTCGTTAAATGGATCGGGAAGCGAAGTATTTTTGCGGGAACTGAGTTTGCGGTTTCGGCAATTCCGCTCGGTGGCTACGTGCGCATGCTGGATACCCGTGACTCGGAGGGTGAGACGGTTCGCGACGCGGATGTCGGTGCGGCGTTTAACAAGCAGCGGCTGTGGAAACGGTCTGTGATTGTTGCCGCAGGGCCGCTTGCGAACTTCGTACTCGCCGCCTTTCTCTACGCCTTCGCTCTGGCGATGCCGGATCGTGATTTGACCGCGCTCGTCGCAACGCCAGAGATGAATACGCCGGCAGCAGTCGCGGGGATTCGCGGTGGCGAGCGAATTTTGCGCATCAATGACCGTACTGTCGCGCATTGGGGCGACGTTCGTTGGGAGATGCTGGCGAGCCTGTTCGATGCCGAAATGCGGGTTGATGTTGAGGATCGCGGTACCGAGCGAAATCTCATCCTTGCACGAGCTGACGGTGCTGCCGTCAACCCTGACAGCGTAGGTTCGCGCTTATCGGGTTGGGGTCTGGTGTTTGATCAACCGGCGATCATCGGCGGGGTAAAGGCCGGAGGCCCTGCGCAACTTGCTGGCTTGAAGCAAGGCGACAAAGTTGTCGCAGTGGACGGTGTTCCTGTTCGTCAGTGGACGCAGCTTACGAAAGCAGTGCAAGTGGTGCCTGGTGGCCAGATCAAGTTGAGTGTCAGTCGCCAGGGATCAATTCAGGAGTTCGTCGTGAACCCTCGCGCCGAGCTCATCGGCAGTAAGCACGTTGGCCGCATTGACGTGGCAGCCGAAAGTCCTCTAAATCTGGGCGATGGATTGTTAACCGAACGGCAACGCTCAGTCAGCGAGGCAGTTGTTGCTTCACTTCAACGCACCTATGACGCAACGATACTTACTGTCAGATTGATGTGGGGCATGCTGAGCGGCGACATTTCGTTGCGCCAGATTTCTGGGCCGCTCACCATGGCGGAGGGGGCTGGCGCAACACTGAGTCAGGGCGCGGTTGCGTTCACGCTATTCCTTGCTATCGTCAGCATCTCCATTGGCGTGCTCAACCTTCTGCCTGTACCCATGCTTGACGGCGGACAGTTGCTATATCATCTCTTTGAAGCCCTCAAGGGAGCGCCACTTTCAGAGCGTGCTGAAGCACTTGGCCAGCGCGTTGGCATCGGTTTTGTCACCGCCCTCACCGCTCTGGCTCTCTACAACGACTTTATGCGAATTCTCTCGTGACCCGACCTTTCATTCGTTTCCCGTTTTTTCCTCGCCGCGTCACCCTGGGTCTGCTCTGCGCTGGCGTGTTGGGGTATGCAGCTGTTGCCAGCGCAATTGACCCGTTCACTGTGCGCGACATTCGCGTCGAAGGTTTACAGCGCACGGACGCGGGTACCGTGTTTAATTACATGGGTGTAAAGGTTGGCGACCGATTTGACGATGCGGCGGCATCCAGCTCGATCAAGGCGCTATTCGCCACTGGATTCTTCCGTGACGTACGTATCGAAGCGCTTGACGGCGTCATCATCGTATCTGTTGTTGAGCGACCAACGGTCGCGTCTATCGACATTACCGGTGCCAAGGAATTTGACAAAGACACGCTGAAAAAAGCGCTGCGCGATGCTGGCTTGTCCGAGGGGCGGATTTTCGACCGCACCATCCTCGACAAAGCGGAGCAGGAGATAAAAAAGCAATACTTGTCGCGCGGTCGATACGATGTTGAGGTAACCACGACGCTGACGCCCCTTGAGCGAAATCGCACTGGCGTGTCAATCGTTGTCAAGGAGGGCGAGGTCGCGCGAATTGACGCCATCAACATCGTTGGTGCCAGCGCCGTATCAGAAAAGACGCTGTTGTCGGAAATTCAACTGGCAACGGGCGGTTGGTTTTCCTGGTACACCAAAGATGATCAATATTCCAAGCAAAAGCTTCAGGCGGATCTTGAAGTCATCCGCAGTTACTACACGAACAGGGGCTATCTCGAATTTACGGTGGACTCAACGCAAGTATCCTTGTCGCCTGACCGCACCAAAGTTTTCTTGACCATCAACATCAGCGAAGGATCACAATTTACGGTGTCCAACGTAGCACTCAGCGGTGATCTGTTGGTGCCCGAGGCTGAACTTCGCTCGCTGATTCGTGTGAAGCCCGGGGATACCTTTTCGAGAACTCGCCTGGCTGACAGCGCCAAGGCGATCAGTGACCGCTTGGGTCGTGAGGGTTATGCCTTTGCCGGTGTCAACGCTGTCCCAGACATCGACCGTGAAAAACGTACGGTCGCGTTCAACTTTGTGGTCGATCCAGGGCGTCGCGTCTACGTTCGCCGAATCAACGTTTCCGGCAATGCGCAGACACGTGATGAAGTGATCCGGCGTGAGTTACGCCAGCTCGAAGCCTCCTGGTACGACCAGAGCAAGATCCAGCGCTCGAAGGTTCGACTTGATCGTCTCGGCTTTTTCTCTGAAGTCACAATGGACAATCAGGCCGTTCCAGGCGCGAGTGATCAGGTAGACATTGATGTTGCTGTGACGGAGAAAAATACCGGCAGCCTTAATGCGGGTGCTGGCTATTCGAGTGCGGACAAACTGGTGCTCACCGCATCTATTTCACAGAATAACGTGCTCGGCACAGGCAACTCACTGGCCTTACAAGTTAACACCAGCAAGACTGCCAAGACGGCAGTAATCGCGTACACGAACCCTTACTTTACGCCAGACGGCATCAGTCGTGGCATTGACGTGTATCGCCGCACGTACGATCCTACATCCACCGGCGTCGGCAGCTACAAGCTCTCCACGTACGGTACCGGCACGCGGTTCGGGATTCCAATCAGCGAAACTGACAGCGTAAGCGTGGGCTTCTCGGCCGAAAACTCGAATCTTCAACTCTATCCGGGCATCAGTCCCCAACGCTTCTATGATTACGCCAACGAATTTGGCTACAACAGCAACACGTATAAAGCTTCGGCAGGTTGGGCTCGCGACACGCGCGATAGTTTGATTTACCCAACGCGAGGCTGGTTGCAGAGCATTAGTGCCGAGGCCACGTTGCCGGTCACCCAGGTGAAGTTCTTCAAAATCAACTATCAAGGCCAGATGTTCTTGCCGCTGGTCGCTGATTTTGTATACGGCGTCAATATCGAAGCGGGCTATGCCAATGGGTACGGCGGCCGATCGCTACCATTCTTCCAGAACTATTATGGCGGAGGCGTGGGGTCGGTTCGGGGTTACGAAACCAATTCGCTTGGACCTCGTGAGGCTTTGACATCCACGATCACGACCAATCCCGATGGAACAACGTCGTCTGTTACGTCGTACACCGGTAATGCGACCGGCGGCCGACGCAAGTTTACGGTGAACAACGAGATTCTGTTTCCCTTTCCTGGAACCAAAAACGACAAATCGGTTCGAGGCAGTCTGTTTATCGATGCGGGCCAAGTTTATGACAAAGGCGATCCTTTGCAAAAGGACAACGAACGAATTCACTTTTCAACTGGCGTTGCAATCGCCTGGCAGTCCCCGATTGGCGCTCTAAAATTCAGCTATGCCATCCCTATTGGTTCCAAGCCCACCGATAAAGCGCAGCGATTCCAGTTTCAGGTCGGTACCTTGTTCTAGCCTTGAAGGTGTCCAATTGATGTTTCCCTTGATCCGCGTTTCTCTTCGAAGTTTGATTACTGCGTCGGCGATCTGCTGTGTCGGTGTTCTGTACGCGCAGGGCACAGCGACAACGGCGGTGCGCTCGGCAGAGCTGAAAATTGGCCTCGTTAACACCGAGAAGTTATTACGTGAATCTGCGCCTGCACAACGCGCTTTCAAAAAGCTGGAGCGAGAATTTGCTGCGCGGCAGGCTGACGTGGAACGCGTTGCCAAGAAATTCCGCGACCAGTCGGCGGCTTTCGAGAAAGAACAGCTGACGCTCAACGACGCAGACCGGCGCAATAAGCAGCGCGAACTGGAAGTGTCAAGTCGCGATCTGCAACGGGCGCAGCGAGAGCTCCGCGAGGACGAAAACTTGCGCCGTAATGAAGAGCTGGCAGGCCTCCAGGAGCGTTTGCAAAAGGCAATTCAGCAAATTGCGGAGTTAGAGAAATTCGATTTGATCCTGCAAGAAGCCGTGTACGTCAGTAACCGCATCGACATCACGGATCGAGTCTTGAAAGCGCTGGCCGACAAGTAGTTCGCACGAAACCGGATTCCCGCGCTCGACAAGCCTATGTTGCGGAGCGAAATTCCCGTGGAGTCAAGTGTTGCGGTTGAGCTGCATTCATTTGGGTTTGAATATTTTGTCGCGAAAAATAACGCCGAGACAACACGCGCAGCGGCAATGCGCCCGAAGATCGCATTGATAGGAGTGCTGTTGTGATGGGAAGACAGGTAGGTAGACCACTTACCGCGCAAACGCTTGCGCATTCGATAGGGGCGCGGTGTCTGGGTGACGGCACCGTGCAAATCACTGGCGTCGCGAGTCTTGATATTGCCGCGGTCGGAGACCTCACCTTTTTCTCTGACACAAAGCATCGTGCTGCAGCGACAAACAGCGCTGCTAGCGTGCTTATCGTTCGCGAAGTGGACGCCGATATTGCGTCCTGCACGCGACTCATTCACCCTGCGCCTCACGCCGCTTTTGCTGCTGCGCTTGATCTACTGTTTCCGATCGCACCGCTCCGCGCCGAGGTGTCACCGCTGGCGCAGGTCGCGAGTTCAGCGAGTGTTGACGGTGCGCGAATTGAGGCGTTTGCGTGTATCGGCGAGCGAACAACCGTCGGAAGCGGTAGCGTGATTGGTGCTCAGGTGTTTATCGGCGACGACGTCATCGTTGGTGAAAACTGCCGAATCTATCCCGGTGTCCGTGTGCTGGCACGCGCTCGGCTGGGTGATCGCTGCATTCTGCATTCAGGTGCTGTAATTGGGTCGGACGGCTTCGGCTTTCAGCCTACCGGCCGCGGCTGGCGCAAGGTCGCTCAGGTGGGCACTGTCATCGTTGGCAATGATGTTGAAATCGGAGCTAACACCACCATTGATCGTGGCGCAATTGAGGACACTGTGATCGGCAACGGCGTCAAGATCGATAATCTTGTGCAGATCGCCCACAATGTTCGCGTTGGGGACAATACCGCCATTGCCGGGTGCGTTGGCATCGCGGGCAGCGCCACGGTGGGCGCGCGTTGCATGCTCGGCGGTGCCTCAATGGTCGTCGGCCACCTGTCGATTTGTGACGACGTGATTGTGTCGGGCGGCACGCTGATCGCGACGTCGATTACGCAACCCGGACAATATACGGGCGTGTTCCCGACGACGACGCATCGTGAATGGATCAAAATCGCCGCGAAGCTGCGTCGCTCAATCAAAGCGAATCCTGCACCGGGATAGCTGTTTTACATCACGGCAGCCGCGTCTTTTGCGACAATTGAAGTTATGAATGAATCTGTGAACGCCGTGAACGCACCGGCCCCTGAGATCGCTTTTGTGGGGCTAACGCTGAATATCACCGAGATTGCGGCGTTGTTGCCGCATCGATACCCTTTTCTGCTCATTGATCGGGTGTTGGAGCTCGATATCGGCAAGCGCGTTAAGGCGCTTAAAAACGTCACGGCTAACGAGCCGTTTTTCAACGGTCACTTTCCGGGTAAACCGGTGATGCCGGGCGTGTTGATGATAGAGGCGCTTGCACAGGCCGCTGCCGTTTTGGCGTATACATCGCAGCCCAAAGACGCAGCCGGCAGACCGCAAATTGTCTACCTCGCAGGGGTGGACAACGCGCGCTTCAAGCG
>JANXNO010000124.1 GCA_025354075.1 Burkholderiales bacterium
CCAAGGAGCTGGACGCAATCGCCGAGCCGCAGCCGTAGGTTTTGAAACGCGCATCTTCAATCACGCCGGTGACCGGGTTGTCCTTGATCTGCAGCTTCATCACGTCGCCGCAGGCGGGCGCGCCGACCATGCCGGTGCCGATGTCCGCTTCGTCTTTGCCGAACGCGCCAACGTTGCGGGGATTTTCGTAATGATCTACGACTTTTTCGCTGTATGCCATTTTGTTACCTCTTACAAACTTTTCTACATTGGATGCGGATGCTTCCACCCTCACCCCAACCCTCTCCCGCCTGCGAGAGAGGGAGCTAATCAGAAATTAATGCGCCGCCCATTGGACTTGCGATATATCGATGCCATCCAGATGCATATCCCACAGCGGGCTCATTGCGCGCAGCTTTTCAACTGTCCGCTTCATCGTTGCTATGGTGCTGTCAACATCCTGCTCTGTGGTGAAACGCCCGACCGTCATGCGAATCGAGCTGTGTGCCAATTCGTCACTGCGACCCAAAGCCCGCAATACATACGACGGTTCCAGCGACGCGCTGGTACACGCCGAACCCGAACTCACTGCAATCTCTTTCACGCCCATGATCAGGCTTTCGCCTTCGACGTAGTTGAAGCTGATGTTCAGGTTGTGCGGCACACGTTGCTCCATGTCGCCGTTGATGAACACTTCCGGGATGTCTTTCAGGCCGTTGTACAAACGATCCCGCAGCATGCGGATGCGCTCATTCTCGGTTGCCATTTCGAGCTTGGCAAGACGAAACGCTTCGCCCATACCAACGATTTGATGCGTTGCCAAGGTGCCAGAACGGAAGCCACGTTCATGACCGCCACCGTGAATTTGGGCCTCAAGGCGAATGCGTGGTTTCTTGCGAACAAACAACGCGCCCATGCCTTTTGGGCCATAGGTTTTGTGAGCAGAGAAACTCATCAGATCGACCTTCAAATCGGCCAGATCAATGACAACTTTCCCCGTCGCCTGTGCTGCATCAACGTGCAGGATGATTCCCTTGCTGCGTGTGATTTCGCCAATCTCCTTGATCGGTTGAATCACGCCAATTTCGTTGTTCACCATCATGATCGAAACGAGAATCGTGTCGGGACGCAGCGCAGCCTTGAACACATTCATGTCGATCAAACCGTTTTCCATCACGTCCATGTACGTGACTTCAAAGCCCTGCCGCTCCAGCTCTCGCATGGTGTCGAGGGTGGCTTTGTGCTCCGTTTTCACCGTGATGAGGTGCTTGCCCTTATCTTTGTAGAACTGGGCAGCGCCCTTGACCGCGAGGTTGATCGACTCAGTTGCGCCGCTCGTCCAGACGATTTCTTTGGCGTCGCAATTGACGAGCGCAGCAACCTGCTCCCGCGCCTCCTCAACAGCGGCCTCGGACTCCCAGCCATACGCATGCGAACGCGATGCCGGGTTGCCGAAATGCTCGGTGAGGAAGGGGATCATCTTGGCGGCAACACGCGGATCAACCGGCGTGGTTGCGCTGTAGTCCATGTAGATTGGAAGGCTCATTACTTACTGCACTCTGTAGAAAATATTTTGCAACCGTGGCCTGGTTCAGGCGGCGATAGGTACGGCTCGCGTCCCCGTTTTACGAAGATCTTGAACCACATGCAATGATGGATTTTTTCGTGCCTTTGCATCATCCACCAACGACTGCAAACTCACGCCTTGGAGGTAGGTGAAGATGTGTGCGTTTAGGCTCGCCCACAAGTGGTGGGTCAGGCAAATGCTGTCATCGTGACAATTTTTTTCGCCGCCACAGCTCGTCGTATCGATGGGCTCGTCAACCGCAAGAATAATGTCGGACACGCTGATCGTTCCCGGTGCCTTGGCCAGGTTGTAGCCGCCGCCGGGGCCACGCACGCTGTCGACCAATCCATGTCGGCGCAGCTTGCCGAACAGCTGCTCGAGGTAGGAGAGCGAAATTTTTTGCCGCGCAGAAATCTCTGCCAAGGTGACCGGCTCCCCATGGTTGAAGAGCGCCACATCAATCATGGCGGTCACAGCGAAACGACCTTTAGTGGTGAGCTTCATGGATTTTTTCGCACTCTCTTTGGGCCAGTTGTGCATCACTCATTGTGGCAAGCACTCACGGTTACGAGCAACCTTTGTGTACCGATGAAGTTTGTTTTGACATCGAGCTCCACTCGAAAGCCGTCACTGTTTCACTGTTACGCAACATTGATTCGTTAACCGAATAATAGTATTTCCGAGTAATTTAGTCAAGTTAAAGCCCGAGTAGTTCCGTCGGACATTCAATCCACTCGAAAATAGTGGCGTGACACGTCGTAAGTCATTGAATATAAGAACATTATAAATTCAACCCGCGTCTCATCATTTAATGCGAATCACGTTTTTGGATGAACTTAAGTGTGCGGGCACGTGTCCGCGCCGTGCTCGCGATCGCGCTGTCGGTGATGCTCGTGCGAATGATCGGGTGGTACGGTTGCGTGCAGATGCTCATGCGGACGCCCCACTTCAACTGGCACCAGATTCACCAGTCCATGACGTACGCAGCGCTCTGCAATCAGCGCTTGCGAAAAGCGCTTCACGTCCGTGGTCGGGCCGCGCAAAATCGCCGCTTCTAAACAATGATCGTGGTCAAGATGCACATGCATCGTTGAGACGCTCAGGTCGTGGTGCGCGTGATGCGCAGCCGTCAAACGCGCCGCGAGATCGCGTTCATGATGGTTGTAAACGTAGCTCACACAGGCGACACAGTGCGTTGCGCTGTCGGATGCCAGACGATCTGCCTCCAGCGCACCGCGCACCAGATCGCGAAACGCTTCTGACCGATTTTGATAGCCACACAAGTCAAGCAAACGATCAAACTCGTCGGCCAGATCATCGTTGACGGAAATTGTGATTCGCCACATGGTTCGGATCTCCTGCTGCAATGGTAACCATGGCTCAAGCCGCAACCGCATCTGCGGCGCTGCAAACACTTACAATTTTGAGATGTTCTGCACGCGAATCCTCCGCAAATTCCGCACCGCACTGGCGACCTTCGCCGTGTTGGTGATGGCACTTGCGGCGCTTGCTCCTGCGATCAGCCACGCGCTGG
Source organism: Burkholderiales bacterium (assembly GCA_025354075.1). Taxonomy (GTDB): domain Bacteria; phylum Pseudomonadota; class Gammaproteobacteria; order Burkholderiales; family Casimicrobiaceae; genus Casimicrobium. The sequence goes on from JANXNO010000124.1 coordinate 3,081, forward strand.
GCTACTCGCCCGTCGCCAATTGGGTCGAACTGTGTTCCGCGCAAGGCACCAAACGTATCGCGGTGAATTCATCGGGCGAGCCGATCAGCCCGTCCGAACAAGCCATGCAACATGCAGAACATTGCCCGTTTTGCCACGTAGAACATAGCCCGGCCATGCTTCCGACCGCGCCTGCGCCATTCGTGCCGCAGACGGATGTGAAGTCGTCCATGCCAGCGCTGTTTTACGCCGCACCCAATGCGTCGTATGCGTGGGCTCCCTCGCTCTCACGCGGCCCGCCCGCCGTCTCCTGATCTCGTTTTAACGCCCTGCTTCGTTGCGTGACGCGCTGCTTTAAAGCGCTTATCGAATGATTCGCAGGATTTATTTTCGAGCGCCCCCTTATTTCGTTGATCCTGCAAAGGCAGGAGCTCTGCGCCTTTGCGAGTGCGTTGCACGAACGCAAAACACGCTTGGCTTAGCCTCTACGCGGCAACGGATTAGGTGGGCCTCCATCAGGATTCGTCCCATGAAACTACGTCTTAACCCGCTCTTCGCCGCGCTCCTCGCAGCGCACGCAACCACGCTCTTCGCTCAATCATTCACACCAGAATCGCAACTGGCACAGACCGATTCACAAGTCAAAAAGCTCGGTACCGTCACCGTCACAGGCAATCAGCCTACGTCGCTGCCCACACAAATATCGACCACTCTCGAAGGCATCACAGGCAAGGAAATCGCCGAGAAAATCAACGCGTTTGACGCTGAAGACGCACTCAAATATTTTCCGAGCCTGCTAGTGCGCAAGCGCTACGTCGGCGACTTTGATCATGCCGTGCTCGCAACGCGCGCATCGGGCACGGGCAACAGCGCTCGCTCGCTGGTGTACGCGGACGGAATCCTGCTTTCAAACCTGCTCGGCAATGGCGCGAGCTACACGCCGCGCTGGGGCTTGGTAAGCCCGGAAGAAATCGAGCGCGTCGATGTGCTGTATAGCCCGTTCTCTACCGCCTATCCGGGCAACTCGGTGGGCGCGGTGGTGGACTACGTCACGCGCATGCCGAAGGCGTTTGAGGCGCACGTCAAGGGCTCGTACTTTTCGCAGAACTACAAACAATACGGCACCAACGAAACGTACAACGGCAACGCGCTGTCCGCATCACTTGGCAGTCGCACGGGCGCGTGGTCGTGGTGGTTGGCGGTCAGCCGCTTGGACAACGCAGGCCACCCATCGCCTTTGCCAGCAAGCTAATCACCCAGGGCACGGTTAGCACCAGTGGAACCCGTGTGACCGGTGCCAACGCTGATAAAAATCCAAAAAATCAAGACTGGTTAATCCTCGGTGATACCAATCAAATCGACACCGTGCAGGATCAAGCGAAGGCCAAAATTACCTACGATTTTTCACCGACGAATCGTGCGAGTTACACGGTGGGTTGGTGGAAAAACGATGCGGATCGGTATTCGAATAGTTACCTGAAAGACGTGAACGGCAACGCGGTGTACAGCGGCAACGTCAATGTCGACGGTCGCCAATACAACATCGCAGCCACCGATTTTTCGCGCAGCGTGAATCAGTTGCAACACGTCATTCATGGTCTCGCACTCAAGAGCAATACGCGCGGCGTGTTCGATTGGGAACTGGCGGGCAGCCTGTACGAGTATTCGAAGGACATCAGCCGTTCTGCGCTCGGCGCGTACTCAACGACCGCAGCGGGTGGCGCGGGTCGCATCACCGATCTGAAAGGCACTGGGTGGAACACGCTGTCCGCACGCGGCGTGTGGCGGCCGGGAACAACGGAAGCGGCAATGGGCGATCACATCGTCGAATTCGGCTATCAAGATTACGCGAGCAAACTGCGCACACTCGTCTCCGACACCAGCGATTGGCGGAGCGCCCCGGCGGGTGCGCGCTTCTCAGCGTTCAACGGCAACACTGATTTGCAGGGCTTGTTTGCGCAGGACACATGGACTCTATCGCCGCAATGGCGCACCACTTTCGGCGTACGTTGGGAGCGCTGGCATGCGTTCGGCGGCGAGATAGGCAACGCAAGCTCAGTGCAGAAATTAAGTGAGCGCACCGAGTCATACGGCTCGCCCAAATTAGCCGTCGCCTATCAAGCGACGCCAGACTGGACGATCAAAGGCTCCGTCGGACGCGCAGTGCGCACGCCGACGGTGGCCGAGCTTTATCAAGGTTCAATCTCAGCCACCACCATCGTCAACAACGACCCGAATTTGAAGGCAGAAAAATCGTGGACGAGTGAGCTGACCGCAGAGCGGCAATTCGCTTGGGGCAACGTGCGCGGCACCGCGTTTTTTGAGCGCACCAAGGACGCGTTGTTTTCGCAAACCAACGTCAGCGTGACGCCAAACGTGACCAACATTCAGAACGTCGATGCGATCCGAACGCACGGCATTGAGCTTGCGCTGCAAGCCGCCGACGTAGCTATCAAAGGACTCGACATCAGCAGCAGTGTCACGTGGACGCACTCCATCATCACCGCCAACAGCAAGTTCCCGGCGAGCGTTGGCAAGTGGCAGCCGCGCGTGCCCGACTGGCGTGCCAATGTGCTCGCCACGTATCGTGCCAACGACCGCTGGAGCTTCACCAGCGGCCTGCGCTACAGCGGCACGCAGTACGGCACGCTCGATAACTCCGACCCGAACGGAGCGACGTACACAGGCGTATCGAAGTTCTTGGTAGCTGACGTGCGCGCTCGTTATCAGGCAACAAAATCGGTCACGATTTCGGCAGGCATCGACAACCTGAACAACGAAAAATATTGGGTGTTTCATCCGTACACACAGCGCATGTTTGTCCTGGAGTTGAAGGCAGATTTCTGACCTAACGCCCACGATTTAACCTTCTTCACAAACAGCATTTTTTGAATACCACCATGAAAAATAATCTACTCATCAACACACTTTTCACGATCCTCGTAGCGGTCTGTTGCGCCATTCAGTCCATGAGCGCCG
>JANXNO010000128.1 GCA_025354075.1 Burkholderiales bacterium
CAGCCGCGTTTCATGATTTCTAGTTGTTCGGGGGCGGTCAAAGGCATGATGAGCGAAAAATAGGAGCAGCGTAAACGCTGAATTCAAACGGGATGGACGCGACGTGCGTCGCGGCATTTTCAGGGTGGCAATACTACGGTAATGCGCTACGGAGCAACGAGTCGCGCGACATCACGATTTTTTCAGACTTTACCAAGTCGGCAACGACCGGTCGTGGGGATCAAATAATTGGGGATAAGGCTGCAAATCCCGATCTGGAAAACTACAGCTCTTCACTGAAAGGCTCAATTTATAAGGGGAGAGACGAATTTACGGGTAGTGGGTTAGTTTCAAATTCATTTTGTTACAACTCCGCGATCCATCGTCTCAACCATGTTGAGCACGTCTTCCATTGACCAGATGTAATCGCTGATTCCAGCTTGCATCGCTGGTGTCACGCGAAGCGTTTTGTGTTGACGGCAAAAGTTGTAATACATGAAGTGAAGCGCAACAGCGGCTTCATGGTTCGCCAGCTTCTTGCTGAACGCATTCGTCAGACGGGTAAAGCGACGCATCGACATGCGCATCGTCAGGTTTTGGCGTTCAACGTACGACGTTGAAATGTGGTCAAAGTCTGGGCTACCTACAACTTTACCGACAATAGTTCCGCTGCATTCTGCGGGGCTGTAGCGACGGCGATCTGTGCTGTCGTGCGGTTGACCGTAAACCTTGATAAGTTGCGCAAAATCGATGTTGTTGCCGAATGCGTCAGCAACCGCCTGAAGGTACGGGCGATGACCGTCAACGGTGAGCTGTACACGGGTCGCCAAGCGCGCGGCAACGTCTTGCATGAAGTCATGCGCGTAACCCGCATCGCGACCGCCTACAAGCCACGATACGATCAGTTTTGAATCTGCGTCGATAGCCGTCCAAGTCCAAGCGTCGCCGTTGCCTTTTTTCTTCGCGGCTTTCGTCGTGTTCTTTTCTTTTGAGCCGACGAAGCTCCAAATTTCATCGCATTGAACGCGCTGGCAGTTCAGGTTGCGCAACGTGCGATCTTGATACGCGTCACACGCTTCGCCGACTTCCAACAACAAACGGATAACGGTGTTCTTGGCTGTGCCCGTGATGCGGCATGTTGAAGCAATCGAATTGCCTTCACAGAGAAGGGCGAGGATTGCGGCTTTGCGTTTGATGTTCAGCGAGTTCATAATGAACATTATGCCAGAGCAAACAAATAAGTCAACAAATGTTTTCTCAATTAGCCTTTTTTTATTTGCGCATGTTTGCTTTTTATGCTCTAATTTATTCATCAAAACCAATTCCAGTCATGAGGTGCCCATGGAAAGCGTGAATGCAACGGTTGCGGAAAACACGGTCGCCGCTTCAGCGGATCGCTCGTCCAATTCAACGATTGAGTTTCCGTACACCGATCTTGATGCGGCGATAGAGCTTGTGCGTGCGATTCATTCGGTAGGTGGCACAGCCTGTGACAGCACGCAGCTAGCGGCGCAGCTCGGTATGGAGCCCAAAGGAGGCGGATTCCGAATCCGCATTACTGGGGCACAATGCTTTGACCTAATCAACTACGAGCGAGGTGGGCGTGTCGTTTTGACTGAGCTGGGGCGCAAAGCTGTAGATTCTCAAAATGAACGGAGCGTAAAGCGCGATGCATTCCGGCGCGTTCAGCTATATCAAAAAGTCTACGACGACTACAAGGGAAGTCCTCTTCCGCCGCCGCCCGCATTAGAGCGAATCATGAAGGGCTACGGCGTCGGGGACAAAGTTGCCGACAAGGCGCGTCAGGTAATGATGCGAAGCGCCAAGCAAGCCGGATACTTTGAGCTGGCGGGCGACAGGCTAACGTCGCCGCCTATCCGTGATGAAGGGGTTGCAGAGGCGGCAAGTCCGCCAGCGGAAGAAAAAAGAACAGGAAATGGCGGCGGGAACGATGGTGGCGACAGTTCGCATCATCCACTGATTCAAGGGCTACTGATTACGTTGCCTAAGCCACGTACAGAATGGGCCGTCGATCAAAGGCTGAATTGGCTAATCATGGCGAACAGCATTTTCAAGGCGATATACACAGGAAAGCAGGACGAGGGCGACATAGACATAAAACTCACGCCAAATAAAAGTAATCCATAAATGCAAAAGCCCGAAGTGCTACCAACACATCGGGCTTTTTGGTGCGTTGGTTAGAGCTCGCGCCCACCTACACCAGTCCTAACAACAAACGGAGTTTACTCCGTAGGCACTGAGTAGGCAACCTAGCTCTCAATCCTCTTTGCGAGGTGAAAGCGATGAGAAATCACGCCTACAGAGTGAAGAACGTATTTGTGCGACCATACATTCGGTTTCGTTTCGGACGAATCGAAAATGTTTGTCAGCACTGGCGCTCTTGGCCGTTTCAGCTAACGCTGTTTAGTTAATGGACCCGTCGCCGCGTCGGTAGTTGCTGGCGCGGCGATGCTCCACCGCTTTGCGGCAGCTTTTTTAGCGAGCGCACTACGCTGCTCCGCTGTCAGCGCGTCCATCCGAGTTTTGCCGCCCTTCAATCCACCCTTTTTCCCTGATAATTGTTTGACAGTGGGAGGCGTAATTTCTCCCGTTGCCTGTTGAACAATGGAAAACGCGAGCTGGTTTAAGTCTTTTCTACTCATACGAGTAGGGTAGCACTTCGGTCAATTCGGTTCAATCAGTTGTAACCGAACTGTGCGGCAAAATGACCCACTACCAATTTACGGCGCAAGTCGATTCTTTGTAAATTGCCCGTCGAGCCCATGTAAAACAAGCGATACACGAAAAAGATGTAACGCGATTCAGGCGGGCATTGCGTTCAGTTGGGCTAGCACTTCATCGTCCCGATAGCGCACCGGTGCATTGAAATCGAGCGCGTCGAGCGGACTTGGCGCACCGCCTGCGATTTTCAGCACATGCGTGTAAATCATGGTCGTTGAAACATCGGCATGCCCCAGCAACGTCTGCAACGTACGAATATCCGCGCCGCTTTGCAGCAAATGCGTAGCAAACGAGTGCCGCAGCGTGTGCACTGTCGCCGGTTTGGTCACCCCCGCCGCGCGCAGGGCCACCGTCAACGCGCGGCGAAACGTTTGCGGATACGCATGATGCCGCCGCCGCATGCCGGTGCGCGGATCAGAGGCAACTGCCGCCTGTGGGAACACCCAATGCCAACCCCAGCTCTCGCCCGCGCGCGGATATTTCACAGCCAACGCATGCGGCATCTCAACACCCGGTAACTTCGCCGCGCGATCCGCCTCCCACAGCGCATGGCTCAGCCGCAGTTGCTGTTTCAACTCATCGCGCAAAGATCGCGGCAGCATCACCACCCGATCCTTGCCGCCCTTGGCTTCGCGGACGATGATCGCCCCGCGCTCAAAGTCCACATCCTTCGTTCGCAGCCGCATGCCTTCAAGAATGCGCATGCCCGTGCCGTAAAGCAATTTCGCCAACGTGGCATGCTCGCCCCGCATCAGCGACAGCGTACGCAGCACCTCGCCCACCGTCAGCACCTCCGGCAATCGCTGCGGCGTTTTCGGGCGACCGATCTCCATCATCCACGGCAGCTCAACGCCCAGCACCTCACGATACAAAAACAGCAACGCCGACAGCGCCTGCCGATGCGTGGACGCCGCCACCTTGCGCTCGCTCGCCAAATGCGTCAAAAACGCCTCAACCTCCACCCGCCCCATCGTCTCAGGATGCCGCAACCCATGAAATCGAATGAAAAACCGAATCCAGTGAACGTAGACTTTCTCGGTAGAAAGCGCAAAATGATGAAAACGAATCCGCTCACGTACCTGCGTAAGCAAGCGAGGTTTCACAGGCTTTTCATGCTCGTCAGTTAAGCTGTTCATTAAAACAGTATATCAATTTATAAACAAAGAATATAATGCACGAAATGAAAAATCAGCAAATCGCAAAACGCACTATTAAAAAGTTAAATTTCCACTTGTGCGTTAAAACACGTTAGGCGTCACAAGACACTCGATCTCGCCGTCTACCATTCGCATCCGAAGCGATCTCCGTTTCACCTCAGGAGAGTACATATGAAGATCCAGTCACTTGGGCACGTAGTGATCAAGGTGCGCAACCAGGAACGCGCCGAAGCGTTCTACAACGGGCTTCTCAAGCTCCCAATCGCAGCTCGATGGCCCTTGAAGTCGATGACCTTTTTTACCTTGGGCAACCATCACGACTTTGCAATAGCAGCGGTCGGCGACGATGCGCCGAGTGCGCCCCCGAATTCTCCAGGGCTCCTCCACGTCGCCTTCAGGATCGGACACCTCCTGGACGAGCTCCGTGAGGCGAAGCTGTACCTCGAAGCGGCAGGCGTCGAGGTGATTGCCCGCGATCACGGGGTGAGTAAATCCATCTACTGCAAAGACCCTGATGGAAACACCGTAGAGCTCTATATAGATGTCTCAGAAGTTTGGAAGCATCAACCAGAAGCCGTAGCCCAAGCGGCTCCACTTGATCTCTAGTGCCATCCGCCGTGACGCCTAACCCTTCCATCGAGGGGATGCCCAAAAGGCTGCGCCTTTCGGTCACCCCTCATGTCACACGTTAGAAATTCAATCTGACTGGTGTATTGACGCCAATTAAGGTATATTTTCTATACCATGAACTCCTTCGAATTTGACGCCGCAAAGAGCGAATCCAATCGCGCGAAACACGGCATCGATTTCGTCGAGGCGCAGGGTCTCTGGAACGATCCGATGCTGCTGGAGATCCCGGCAGAAACGGATGATGAGCCACGGTATCTGGCGATTGGGCGACTTGATGGGAAGCATTGGTCGGCCGTCATTACCTACCGAGAGGCCAATGTCCGATTGATATCCGTGCGACGCGCACGCGCAGAAGAGGTGGCGCTTTATGAAAGCTAAAAAATTCGAGCAACAGTTTGATGAGGGCGTCGACATCACGGCTTCTTTGGACTTGTCCAAGGCCAAACGCGTGCTGCAAGAACAGAAGCGAGTGAATGTCGATTTTCCAACATGGATGATTGACTCGCTAGATCGCGAAGCTAGCAAGCTGGGTGTTACACGGCAGTCTGTTATCAAGGTCTGGCTAGCCGAGCGTCTTGAAGCGACCGCTTCTAACTTGCCGTTCCAACGGACGCGCGCTGGTACCGCGCGCCGTTGAACGCTACGTTACGGCGCGGGGTAAAGACAGCGCTTCGCCCGTTCGTCAATCGGCAATTCGAAGCGTAGCCCTCTTTAATTTCGGTTGGTAATGTTTTTACAGGAGGCAGCGATGGATGTACGAGACATGCAAGGCAATCCGGGCATCTGGGAAGAATTGTCGTGGGTTGATCTGAGTAGGAGAGAGAAAGAGCTGTGGGCCACTCTGGGCTGGCGACAAGACAAATGGGATGAAAACGACGCGCCATCAAGTGCCGATAAAGTTTGGCATGGCTTGAGCCCGCAAGAGCAAGTTGCCGCGATGAACCTCGGATTTTCGGAGCAGATGTGGAACAGTACTGAGGATCAGTAACGGCAGCGCAACGACGAATATCAGTAGACGCGCCATCGTCCCGGGTTCGTGGGCGCGAGCGTCAAGGCTGCGGTACGTCAGCTCGTTACGTTGCTCGACAAAGAGCGCCGATTACCTCCAACGCTATAACACGCTTTCCTGGCCGCCACCGCCAGCATCACACACACGACGACCGACCGATACACTCTGCCCATGCTCCTGAACGAACGCTATATCGGTCTCATGTCCGGCACGTCGGTGGATGGCGTTGACGCTGTCGTCGCCGACTTCAGTGACGACAAAGTTTGCACCATCGGTCATGTTCATGCGCCGTTCGCGCCCGCGTTGCGCGCGCAGTTGCAGGCGTTGATGCAGTCGGGAGCGGATGAGATTGAGCGCGCGGGGGATGCGTCGGTAGCGCTGGCGTCCGCCTACGCCGACGCGGTGGCGCAATTGCTTGCGAAGACGAATCTTGCGGCGAAGGACATTGCGGCCATTGGCGCGCACGGCCAGACCATTCGCCATCGGCCCGAGCGCGGATTCACTACGCAGCTTAACGCACCGGCGCATCTGGCGGAGCTGACCGGCATCGCTGTCGTGGCGGATTTTCGGTCGCGAGACGTGGCGGCGGGCGGGCAGGGTGCGCCGTTGGTGCCGGCCTTTCATGCGGCGGTGTTTTCGGGTGATGCGCCGCGTGCGGTGGTGAACATTGGTGGGATTGCTAACGTGACTTTGTTGCCTGCGAAGGGCTCACCGGATTCGGTGCGAGGGTTTGATACCGGGCCAGGAAATACCTTGCTGGATGCTTGGTGTGAGCGGCACACGGGCAAGACGTTTGACGCGGGTGGTACTTGGGGAGCGGCGGGTCGCGTTGATGAAAAACTACTAGCCCATCTTTTGGATGATGAATATTTTCGTCAAGCTGCACCAAAGAGCACGGGCCGCGAGCGGTTCAACGCGGCTTGGCTGGATGCAAAACTGCTGAGCGAAGCGCGCGCCATTGCCCCGCAAGACGTGCAGGCGACGCTTGCTGCACTCACTGCACGAACCATTGGCGACGCCATCAAAGGCTCAGGTACGATGGCTTGTTTCGTTTGTGGTGGCGGCGTGTTCAACGCAGCTATTCTGGGCGGCTTACCCGCCGAGTTGCACGCGCAATCGACCGCAGCGCTCGGTGTCGATCCGATGCAAGTGGAAGCGTTGGCCTTCGCGTGGCTGGCCCGTCAGTGTTTCGCCAGCGCACCGGGCAATGTGCCTGCGGTGACGGGCGCAAAAGGACCGCGAGTGCTGGGAGCGGTCTATCCGGCTTGAGGCCTGGCTACTTGGCCTTCAACCACGCGTTAAGCGCTCGCAGGCGAATCTCGCCACCCTCGGTAAACCCGGTCACGCCGAGCGACTTCAGAATAATCTCTCCTGCCGGGCTCTCGTCGTACGACGAGAGCACCTTGGCGATGGCGGTACGATCCGCAGCGGGCAAGCCCAACCCTGCAACTACGGGCATAGCAGGCTGTGGGCGGCCCTCATAGAGCACTTTAATGCCCTTCGCTGCCAACGTTTCGCGCGCCTTGGCAATGGACGGGATGCAGCCTACCGCTGACAAATTGTTTTCAACCGCATAGACCACTGCGCTGTATTCAGTGTTAAAGCGACCCGTGTATTGGCGACCGATGAAGTCGCGCAGTTCGGCGGCGCAGACTTGCCCGTACATGCTCTCGGCGCGGGGCATGGAGACGGCGCTGCCGCTGAGGGCTTTGAGATTTTCGACCGGCGCGCCTTTGCCAATGAACAGCACGTTGACGTCAGGTCGGCCCGAGGCGATAAAGTTGTAGCCGAGACCCGTGAGTGCTTTGGCGGCTAGGTCTGCGGCGTTGGTCATGAAAACGTCGCCCTGGTTGTGCTCCATCCAGTCGTAGACACGTTGGCGGTCGCGGGTGAGGGCGATATCAACCGGGCGGCCGATGGCGGTCTCCAGTGAGCGTTTGAGGGCGTTGTATTTGGAGGTCGGCGGCAGCGGGTCGCCTTCCGCGCCACTTTCTTCGTGAATCACCAGTTTTAGCGGTGCGGCGTTGATGTCGAAGGACAGCGTGGTCAGCGCGGCGAGCGTGATCACGACGCATGCGTACAAGATCGTCACTAGAGTTCGTTTCATTGGCTAGCCCCGGATTTATTGTTTGGAGACCAACGCCAAGCGTGATCTATGCCTAAGCATATTCTGACGGCAAAAATTTAACAACTTTTGATAAGAACGGCTATTTACTTGGGCCTACAGCACGAAATGCTAAAAAGTCAACTTCTAACAAAAAATACCTCCAAGCCCAGTTATTAAAAGCGTTTACGCAAAAAGCTAATGGTGAACCAGATAAAAAAAACGGCGCCCGAAGGTGCCGTTTTCTGCGTGCGCTGAACGCTGACTAAGCGCTAAATGAATTCCCGCAGCCGCAAGTCGAGGTTGCGTTAGGGTTCTTGATGACGAATTGCGCGCCTTCGAGCCCGTCGCTGTAGTCGATTTCAGCGCCTACAAGATACTGATAGCTCATAGCGTCGATGAGCAGCGTCACGTCGTTTTTAAGCATCTGCGTGTCGTCTTCGTTGACTTCTTCATCGAACGTGAAGCCGTACTGAAAGCCCGAGCAACCGCCGCCCGTGACAAACACACGCAGCTTGAGATTCGGGTTTTGCTCGTCGATGATCAGGTCTTTCACCTTGTTCGCCGCAGCGTCGGTGAAGTTGATCGGGGCAGGCAGTTCGGTCATTGCGTTCATAAAAATACTCCAGGCGCGAAATTCATCAAGTGAGGCCGATGCGTTAGCGCAGACATCGCATACATGTCATTATCGGGGCGAGCGGCATTCATTTCAACCGTTTCCGGTGTAGGGTCAAGGCAAAGGGCGCGACTTGCGCTATGAGTCCTCGGGAGAGGTGCCCTAAATCAGCTGGCGGTGCCGAGCCGTTTGAGCTCAATCACGTCCACCGATTCCTGTTGCATGTGCAGTAGACGGCCATCGACGACCGCGCCGACCTGCATTTCAAGCGTGCGATAGCTCACGTCTCCGGTGATGCGGGCGTTCGGCAGCAGTTCGAGGTATTCAGTGGCATAAATCGGGCCGTTGACCGAGCCGTCCACCACCACATGCGACACCCGAATTTCACCATCAACGGTGGCTTTTTCGCTGATCACAAGTGTGGACGGTCCGGCGTTGGACGAATGAATGTGGCCCTTGACCCGGCCATCCACGCGAAGACCGCCGACGAAGTCGATATCGCCTTCAATGGTGGTCGAAGCGCCGATCAGGCTATCAATCTGCTTTTGCGGTACGTGCTGCTTTTTGCGTCCGAACATGTAAGTCTCCTAGGGCCGCCAGGCTCAATTAGAGTTGGGGCGTATTAAAGCTGAATTGATTGTTGCGCTTTGGGGGTGTTGCTTCCGGCTGGAAGCACCCGCATTTGCAGCGTTTTGAGTTGCGCGTTGGGCGGCACTTTGAAGACGCCTTCGACGCGCTGGTAAGCCTTGAAATCGAGTCCAAGCGAGGGTAGCAGATCGGGCTGATCTTCCGGCAGATTAATGTTGACGCGCTTGCCGTCTTTGTCCATCACGATCGTTGCGGTCAACGACAACCGCCCCTTGAACGATGATACTGCGCTACCCTGCACGACCAGCGCCCGGAAGCGATAGGTGCCCACCGTATCGCGCTCGGCTTGCAGGCGCTGTACTGCAAGCCCATTTTTTGCACCATTGGTATTGCCCATCAGCTTCTCGAAAAAAGCGGCTTCTTCTTTGAGTTGCGTGTTTTCCTGCTGTAGCGTGACAATTTGTTTAGACAGCACGTCTTTCGCGCCGAGCGCCATCTGCGAATTGTTAGTCAGCTCTATGGTGTCGCGTTTAAGCTGCGCGTTTTCGGCGCGCACCGTTGCAAGTTCGGCGGTTAGCCGCTGTTGCTCTTCCTGCACTTTGCCGACATTAAAGCCAGCAAAAATTCGCCCCGCATCGAAGCCGCCGTAAAACAGCCCGGCCAATACCAGCGCCGCGACGCCGATGATCGTTCCCTTGACCTTCCACGACCAGTGCGTGCGCACCGAGAGCTTCGGCGCGGAGATGCCAAAGCGGCGGCGCAGCTCGGAGACGATGCGGTCAGAACGGAGGATGGCCATGCGGCGTTTTGGACGCTATTACGGCGAGAGCGGCAAGGTCAACAACCCTGCCGTTTCCGGCACGCCAAACATCAGGTTCATGCATTGCACGGCTTGTCCTGCCGCACCTTTGACCAGGTTGTCCTGCACGACGAGCACGACCAGCGTGTCACCATTTTGTGGGCGATGAAGTGCCAAGCGCAAGGTATTGCTGCCGCGCGTCGAGCGGGTGTCTGGCATCGAGCCGAAGGGCATTACGTCAACGAAGGCTTCGCCGTTGTAAGCATCGACGAAAAGTGCCTGCAATTGCTCATTGCTGAGCGCCAAACCCTTGGCGTTCAAGCGTGAGTACAGCGTCGAATGCATGCCGCGAATCATCGGCACGAGGTGCGGCGTGAACAACAAGCGAACTCGGTCAGCGGTCATGGTTTGCAGCCGCGCTTCGGTCTCGGGATGATGACGATGACCGGACACGCCGTACGCCTTGAAATTGTCGCTCGCCTCGCTGAAAATCAGGTCCATGTCGGCCTTTTTCCCTGCGCCCGACACGCCGGAAGCGCAGGCGGCGATCAGGTTCGAGGCGTCGACGATTCCAGCCTTCAACAGCGGGTGAAAGCCCAACTGCATCGTGGTGGGATAGCAACCAGGATTGCCGATGATGCGCGCCTTTTTGATCGCGTCGCGATTGAGTTCAACCAGTCCGTACGCGGCTTCAGCAGCCAGCTCAGGGCACGAGTGCGGCATCTTGTACCACTGCTCGAAGACCGCCAAATCCTTGAAACGAAAGTCAGCCGCGAGGTCAATAATTTTCACGCCAGCCGCAACCATTTTCGACGCATCAGCCATCGCCACGCCGTGCGGCGTCGCGTAGAACACCACGTCGCAGTGCGTCAAATCAGCCGTCGCCGTATCGCTAAAAACCAGATCGCAACGACCACGCAAACTCGGGAACATCGCGTCAAGTCGCGTGCCTGCTTCCTTGCGCGACGTGATCATGGTCACCTTCGCGTGCGGGTGAAGGGTGAGCATGCGTAGCAGCTCAACACCGGTGTATCCGGTGCCGCCGACGATGCCCACTTTGATTTGTTTGTCTGCGTTCACGGTCGTCAATCTCCCACTTTTTGTCCGCTTTTCTGTCTCTCGGTAGCAACAAAAAATCGAATTCTATAAAGCACAAAGGCCACGGGGGTTGCCCGTAGCCTTTGCTCGAATCGCTTGCGCGATTTTCGCGCTCCCCGTTTGGGGAATGCTCGCTTAGCGTTTCGAGAATTGCTTACGACGGCGTGCCTTGCGCAGACCGACTTTTTTACGTTCAACTTCACGCGCATCACGCGTCACTAAACCAGCTTTTTTAAGTTCTGGTTTGTAGCTGATGTCGTATTCCATCAGCGCACGGGTGATACCGTGGCGCACTGCACCGGCTTGACCTGATTCGCCGCCGCCCTGCACGCTTACCATGATGTCGAGATTATCGAGATTGTTGGTGATGACGAGCGGTTGACGCACGATCATGCGGCCCGTTTCACGCGCGAAAAACACATCAACTGGCTTGCCATTGACGACAATCGCGCCCGTGCCAGCCTTGATGAATACACGAGCTACAGCGCTTTTGCGACGACCCGTACCGTAGTGGAAATTACCGATCATTTTGATGATTCCTTAGGTGCTTCGGGGCGATTAAAGCGTGACCGCTTTGGGTTGTTGGGCAGCGTGCGGATGCGCGTCGCCGACATAGCACTTGAGCTTCTTGAGCATGGCGTAACCGAGCGGGCCTTTTGGCAGCATGCCTTTGACCGCGTGTTTCAGCACACGGTCGGGGTATTTGTCTTGCAGCTTTTCAAAATTGGTGGACGACACGCCGCCGGGATAACCGGAGTGGCTGTAATACGTTTTTTGAAAAGCTTTTTTGCCGGTGACGCGGAGTTTTTCCACGTTGGTAACGATGACGAAGTCACCGGTGTCCATGTGCGGCGTGAAGATCGCTTTATGTTTACCGCGCAGGCGGATTGCGATTTGACTGGCGAGGCGACCGAGGATTTTGTCGGTGCCGTCGACCAGAAGCCAGTCCGGCTTGATGTCGGATGGTTTGGCGGAAAAGGTTTTCATTGCTTTAGACTCGTTTGGTGTTTTGCGAAGGGCGGTGAGTCGTGGCAGCGGGCTGCTATGGCTCTGTCGTCCAGGGCGTTATGAGTTTTTCTAACGGCGATTTTCCTGGCGAAAAAGCTTGGGAAAACATTAGCTAGCCAATAAGTATAGCGGTAAAGTGCTGATTTGACTAAGAAAATGCGCGGCGGCTAGTCAAAGCTGTAGGCATAAAAGAAAACGGCAAACCCGAAGGCTTGCCGTTAATGATGTCTTACCAAAGGAGGAGGAAGGAAAAGACATCAGTCGCCCGCTAAGGAGGAGGAAGCAGGCAATGTAAGAATTTAAGCATGCTGCACCGCACAAGTCAACGGCTTTTTGTAAGACGTGACGGTATTTTGCGTAGGCGAGTTACTCTACTTAATCATCAACCCGAAAAAGCGCACATGAAATCAACAATCAAGTGGATAGATAACGTTCAATTTGTGGCAGAAGCCGGGTCAGGGCATGCGCTTGTTATAGACGGAGCGCCGGAGCACGGTGGCCGGAATACTGGATTCCGACCGATGGAGTTAGTGCTTGCTGGCGCTGCAAGCTGCACTGCATTTGATGTGGTGTTGATGCTCAACAAATCGCGGCAGAAATTCACCAGCTTGCATGTTGATGCTGATGCTGAACGCGCTGAGGTTGACCCAAAAGTGTTCACCACGATCAAATTGACCTTCAAAATCGCCGGAAAAGGACTCGATCCGGCGGCTGTTGAACGCGCCGTAAAGTTGTCAAAAGAGAAATATTGCTCCGCAACAGCGATGCTCGGAATGACAGCGAAAATCACTACGGAAATAGTGATTTCGGAGGTTTGATTTGGCGCGCAAATCGAGTACAGCTTTGGTCTGAAAAGACCACCTCAATTGGGCTAACGCGATGAATCGGGGATTATCGATAAATAGCGATTCAGCCTGTTAGGGCTGAGGAAATAACGCATTTACAAAAAAGCTGTTATGTATTTGCCGTCACTAATTAGACAAATACGCGGGCTCAGGATCACGGCAAGATCCCGGCTGACGGGATAGTCGGCCCCCAAAAATCGTAATCTGCGTTCATTAACCGGCCGAGCGCCTCGGGCTTACTGGGCAGGCCACGTATCGCGTGCTTGCTGAAATTCTCCATCAAGTCGGGCTGCGCGAGCCCGGCGCGATCATCCCGATCCACTTGCTGATCTGGATG
>JANXNO010000190.1 GCA_025354075.1 Burkholderiales bacterium
CCACCGGTGAGCATCCCCATTTCGCTCATCCTCTTCCTCGTATTTTTTCAACAGCAAATCGTCCGCGGCCTCACGCAGGGCGCGGTCAAAGGATAGTTCAGCTATGCCAGCAACAGTTGTCGTCACCCCAGCCGAGGCCGAGCGCCGTCACCTTAAACGCAAAGACTATGTGCCCTGCGTCGACGCTTTCATCGATTGCCGCCTGCCCGGTTCGATGCCGAAAGAAAACTATTCCATGATTGGGCCAGGGGTCACGCAAAACGCCTCTCAGTTCATCAATCTGCAGGAGCCGCACGGCTTCAACATTGGTGCCGCCGGTATGTATCCTGGCGTGACCAATAACCTGCATTTGCACTTCACCAGTGAAACTTTCATCGCGCCGACCGGTGCATACACAGTGCGCTGGGGTGTGCGGGGTGACGAAGGTGAGTTGCCGCTAGAGACAGGCGATATTGCTGTCATGCCAACATGGGTGTTTCGCGGGTTCAGCGCTCGGAGTGACCAGTTTGGACTACTCATGGCCGTGCTCGGCAGTGACGACACCGGTGGCATTATCTGGAGCCCGGAGGTGCTCAAACGGGCGCGTGAAACGGGGCTTTGGTTAAGCAAAGGCAACGAAGTGATCGACGCATTGCAGAGCGGCACGCCCGACGATGCCGAGCTACTACCGCTGATGCCTGAGACTGAAATCGCCACGCTAAAGCGCTGGAGCGTGGCGCAAATGCGCGCACGCGTGGTCAAAAAAGGTGCCCTTGATTTTCGCGAAGCAACACTTGACACCGCCGCCGGGCATCACTGGAAAATCGCGCCCGCGGTGGGCAACGGCCTGTCGCAGCATCGCGACCACACGCCACCGATTTTAGAGCCTCAATCTTTTTCGATCGAATGGATTCAAATTGAATCGGGGCAAGGTTCCGCACCGTTCGCAACGGCTGAAAAAATGGTGCTCATCAACTTGTCGCCCGCTCTTGAAGTGGTACTCAATGAGGGCTCAGACAGCGTCGTTCAAACGCTGGGTTTTGAGGACATGATCTCGATTCCGGCGCATGTGCAGCGCTCGTTCCGCTGCCCCGCAGGCGCTGCCGCCAGTGAGGCGGTAATGGTCATGGCGGGTGACCACGTCAAGTATCCAATGTTCGGTGCAGCGTTGATCGCGGCTGCCCGCGCCAATGACGTGACCCTCGATGCGGGCGGCAAGTTGGCCCGGGCGTCGTTATTGCCCCCGATGATGTTTAGTGTTTAGCGCCAACAATACGCACGCGGAACCCGCTGAAGCGATGTGAGCTCCGTTGTGCATTCACTCACCTATGTACCGGGCACACTGCTTACAGACGAGAGCTTTACAGGGGTGAACACAGCGCTGCTTACAGCGGTTGGTTCAAGCCGAACGCACATCCTTGGTGACGGCGAAACGTTTGATGCTGAGCTTGCGCGCCTGGCCGATGCAGCGCGCTCCCCGCAGGTCTGGGTAGGGCATTCTCTCGGTGCAATCTTCGCCATCAACGTGGCGCTTTTGCATCCTGAAAAATGCGCAGCGATTGTGTGCATTGCGTCAACCGCGCGAGCCGACCTGCCTGCGAATCGCACAAAACGGCAAGCCCTGCTGCAACGCGCGCGCGCAACGGGTGGCTGCAAAGCAGTCTCGCTAGAGATGAAGCCGGTGTTCGGTGTGGCCGCGAACAGTGTCATCGCAAAGTCACTTGCCGCGCAGGCCACAAGCGTCGGCCTGCGACGGTTCGGCCAGCAAACTGAATACGCACTGACGCGACCCGAGCGACGCGGCGCGCGCGCCACCATCAGCTGCCCAATTCTGGCCTTGGTAGGCAGCGACGACGACATCTGCCCACCCGCATTGAGCGCTGAAATCGCCGCCCTGGGCGCGAATCCACAACGCACGCGATGGATGTGCATCGAAGGGGCTGGCCACCTCGTACCCATGACCCATCCGGGCGAAGTTGCAGCTCACATCCGCGATTTTCTTGCCACACTTTAATTCACCAACGTGCGTTTTTTCGACAACAAGAGCTGGCCCATGAAAACTTCCACCGATCGCATCCTTACCACCCACGTCGGCTCGCTGCCTCGTTCGCAGCCCGTCGTTGATTTAATTTTTGCGCAGGAAAAAGGCGATCCTATCGATCTGCCCGCGTTTAACGCCACGATGCTTGAGGCCGTCGATACGGTGGTGAAACGGCAGGTGGATGCGGGCATTGACATCGTCTCCGACGGCGAGATGAGCAAGATCAGCTACGCCACCTACATCAAGGATCGCTTCACGGGATTTGACGGCGACAGCCCGCGGCGCACGCCATCTGACCTGCTCGATTTTCCGGGTTTTATGAAGCGTTTGTCGGGTGGGGGCGGCACGCCGACCTATCGACGTCCGTGCTGCGTGGGCCCGATAAAAGTCAAATCGATGCAGCCATTGGCGGATGATATTGCGCACGTTAAAGCAGCCGCGGCCAAGCACGGCGCGGCTGAGGTATTTATGAATTCAGCCTCGCCCGGCGTGATTTCGTTGTTTCAACCGAATCAGCATTACGTGGACGATGATGCGTATCTTGAGGCGCTCGCCCAGGCGATGGCGCATGAGTACAAGGCCATTGTTGACGCCGGTTTGCTGCTGCAACTCGACTCACCGGATCTCGGTCTTGGTCGCCACATGATGTATCGCGACCTCGATGAAGCAGCGTACTTCAAGCGCATCGCGCAACACGTTGAAGCGCTCAATGCGTCACTTGTCGGCATTCCAGCGGATCGAATCCGCATGCATGTGTGCTGGGGCAACTACGAAGGTCCGCATCACAAAGATGTGGGGTTAGAGAAAATTCTGCCGATCGTGATGAAAGCCAGGCCGCAGGCGCTGCTTTTTGAGACGAGCAACCCGCGTCACGCTCACGAATGGGCGGTGATTCGCGACATGAAAAACATCATTCCGGATGACAAAATTTTGATCCCTGGTGTGCTCGATTCCACCACCAATTTCATCGAGCATCCGCAGCTCGTGGCGCAGCGTTTGGGCAATTTTATCGACACGGTGGGGCGCGAGCGGGTGATCGCGGGCACCGACTGCGGCTTTGGCACGTTTGCAGGCTTTGGCGTGGTGGATGCTGAAATTGTTTACGCCAAATTTGAAGCGATGGCCGAAGGCGCACGCATCGCCACGGCAAAATACTGGGCTTAGACATCGTCCCATTTCGCAAGAAAGTTCACCATGAGAAAAAACACCCTTAAAGAAAAAATGCTCGCAGGCGTCGGCACCACCAACGGCTGGTGCGCGTTTGGCTCGTCTTACTCGGCTGAAATTTTGGGCCATGCCGGCTTTGATAGCGTGACGGTGGACATGCAGCATGGCATGTTCGATTTCAACGCTGTGTTGCCCATGCTGCAAGCGCTGTCGGCCACCCCGACCACGCCCATCGTGCGCGTGCCGTGGAACGACACCGCTCTCATCATGCATGTTCTTGACGCGGGGGCGTACGGCATCATCTGCCCGATGGTGAACAACCGCGCTGACGCCGAGCGACTGGTTGCCGCTTGTCGCTATGCGCCGGTCGGTATGCGCAGTTACGGGCCTGCGCGCGGCCTGCTGTATGGAGGAGCGGACTATTTCGACCACGCCAACGACGAAATCATCGCACTGGGGATGATCGAAACGCTGGAAGGTATCAAGAACCTCGACGACATTCTGGCCACACCGGGCCTGGATGGCGTCTACATCGGTCCGAACGACTTGGCGCTGGCGCTTGGCGCACGCGCTGGGACAGACCTCACTGACAAGCGCTGTATCGACGCCATTGCGCACATCCTGGCGCGCGCCCAAGCGCACAAAAAATTGGCGGGCATCTTCTGCGCAAGCGGCGATGTGGGTGCCATTCGCCGCAAGCAGGGGTTCACCATGGTCACGCTTAGCCACGAAGGCAGCTACCTGACGCAAACGGCCAAAGCCCACGTCGCCTCCGCCTTGCGCGAGCCGCCCGAGGGCAGCGTGCCTGTGGCGTCTACCGGGTATTAAGACGATTTGCTTTGGGCTATCAGGACAGCGCTGAATACAACAAAATTTTCGTCTTCCCGGCGTAAGTTGGGGCAGAACGAAGAAAAACGCATGAATCCAGTTTTTCCTCCGTCAGCTTTTCGCTGAAACGTCCATTTGATGTGGGCAAACTACGCAGAAACGCCATTTGTCGATAATTGGCAATTTCACCGGTTTTACCAATATGCAATGGCCTTTTGCACAGAAAGTTGCTGCCCAAAAATAGAGTACAAAACAATTGCTCCCGCCGTCGCGACGTTGAGCGATTCGACGCCTGCCGCCATCGGAATCCGCAAACCGCCGGTGAGTGCAGGCAGGACGACGGGGCTCAAGCCGTGGCCTTCGTTCGATAGCACGAGTGCGCTGTTTTTTGAGAACCTTGCGTCGAACAACGAGACTGTTTTCACACCGCCAATATCGCGCGGCAGTGTGGCCCAGCGCTCGCCTTTGAACGCGGCAAGTGCTGCGGGCAAACCGACGTCTTCGAGCACTTGGGTGTGAAAGTGCGCGCCCTGTGAGGCGCGCAACGTCTTCACGCTCCACGCGAAGGCGCAACCTTGCGACAGCCACACCTGCGCGACACCGGCTGCGGCTGCGGTGCGGATGAGCGTTCCGACGTTGCCGGGGTCTTGCACCTCATCCAGCGCGAGCACGAAGCCTGTGGTGGCCAGCGCGGGGGGGGCGGGTACAGTGGCGACGGCGAACATGCCGGTGGGGCTGACCAGCGTGGAAAGCGAGTCAAACAGCGCTGGCGCTACCAGTACGGCCTCGCGTGAGCGTTGTGCGAGTTCGGCCTGCCCGGGCGTCAGCGCACCTGTGCCGCCGCCGTCACGTATCGCGATGATTTCCAATTTGCCTACCCGCTCCACGTAGCTCTGCGCGAGGTGTTCGCCTTCGAGCAAGCACATGCCGTCGCGCTTGCGCGCGGGCGCTGAGCGCGAAAGCGCGGCGAAGCGCTTGACCAGCGGGTTGTCGCGGGAGGAGATGGTTTTGAGCGTCACGATCTGCGCATCGAGCTTTTGTAGAAGCAGCTCTGCCGCGATCCAACCGTCATCATCGCGTTAAAGTGAATGGTGCTCATTGCGCGGTGGTCGCGGCGCAGCCGCTGCTACCCATTGCGTCAAGGCTTTTTCGGCGCTGGCGCCGCAGCAG
>JANXNO010000226.1 GCA_025354075.1 Burkholderiales bacterium
GATAACCCGTCGCGTAAAGCTCGCGAACCTGCTGGTCAATGATCGCCACGCCGGTGCTGGCGGTGCGAATATCGTTTGGCAGGTCGGTGGCATAACCCGAGCCGGGCAGCGCATGCTGCTCGCGCCAGATGCCTTCACCCAAGCGCTCCCAGACGTGATGAAAATACTCGCGCCAACCGAACTCGAAGGCCAGTTTGTCATCCCAACCCAGCGCGCGGCGCGCGTGAATGCTGTCCAGCAATTCGGGTATCGAGATCAGGCCGTGCGTGATGTAAGGCGACAGCCGCGTGACATCACCAGTCAGGAAATTGCGGGTTCGGGCGTAACGCGAAGGGTCAACGGCGGCAGCGCGAGCGAGCGCTTCAGCACGCGTCGAAACAAAAGATACGGAACGGGTCATCATGAAACTTCTATTGATTTACCAACTCCCTTGCCTAAATCTTAGCGAACAGCAGCGTAACCAGACCACGTACCGCCTGCGCTATAATTCGAAGTTGCAGAGACATAGCTCAGTTGGTTAGAGCACCACCTTGACATGGTGGGGGTCGCTGGTTCGAATCCAGTTGTCTCTACCAAAATTCCACCGACACGTAACGTTTAAGGGATGCCGAAGAATGCCGCGAACTCGCACCACGACAGGATTTATTTTCCGCCGGGGCTAGGGCTTTCTGCGTCATCTTGACGTGTCGACAATGACAAAAGAAAAGCAGCTTCGGCTGCTTTTTTGTTATCTCAAACCAGAAAATTCATGATTCAAGTACAACTCCCCGACGGCTCAAAGCGTCCATTTGACAAGCCGGTCAGCGTGATGGAAGTCGCCGCCAGTATTGGCGCAGGCCTCGCCAAAGCGGCGCTTGCAGGCAAAGTCAATGGCAAGCTGGTTGATACGTCATTTGTGATCGACACAGATTCCGATCTCGCCATCATCACCGATAAGGATGCCGATGGCGTTGAAGTCATTCGTCATTCGACGGCGCACTTACTAGCGTACGCGGTGAAAGAGCTGTTCCCAGACGCGCAGGTCACGATTGGCCCGGTGATCGACGACGGTTTTTTCTACGATTTTTCATACAAACGCCCGTTCACGCCGGAAGATCTGGTCAAGATCGAGGCCAAGATGACGGAGCTGGCGAAAAAGGACGAGAAGGTCGGGCGCAAGGTGTTGCCGCGTGACGAAGCCGTTGAATATTTCAAGGGTATCGGCGAGGCGTACAAGGCGGAGATCATCTCCAGCATTCCGGCAGGCGAGGATGTGTCGCTGTATTCCGAAGGTGCGTTCACGGACCTGTGTCGGGGCCCGCATGTGCCATCAACGGGCAAGCTCAAGCATTTCAAGCTGATGAAAGTGGCTGGTGCCTACTGGCGCGGTGATCATCGAAATGAAATGCTGACGCGCATTTACGGCACGGCGTGGGCGAAAAAAGAGGAGCTCGACCAATACCTGTTCCGGCTGGAAGAGGCGGAGAAGCGGGATCACCGCAAGATCGGGCGTCTGCTCGACCTGTTCCACACGCAGGAAGAAGCG
>JANXNO010000245.1 GCA_025354075.1 Burkholderiales bacterium
TGGGCTAATCGGGCACGTCGCAACCGCTTAAAAGCCAGCCCCGTAATCACAAAAAGCCGACTGACGTCGGCTTTTCTGTTATGGTGCCCGGGAAGGGACTCGAACCCCCACGATGTTACTCGCTAGTACCTGAAACTAGTGCGTCTACCAATTCCGCCACCCGGGCATTTCAAGTTAGCAGAGATTATAGATTGACTACGAAGAAGACTGCAAAATCAACAGCTTCCAGCGCCTTAACGACGCCAGCCATCCCCAAAAAAGCGTTGCCCATTGCGGCAAAAGCACCAGCCAGCAAGGCTCGCAAGCCGTTGCCTGAAAAACAGGCAACCGACGCAGGGATGCCCGCGACGCAGTCCGCCCCACGCAAAGCCGTGAAAAAAAGCGCTGAAATTTCAGCTGAAGCTCCTAAAAAGCTCGCTCCAGCAGCCGCGTCGACGGCCATTTCGACGCCTGCTATCGCTCGGGTCGGGGCAAAGGCACGCAAAGCAGTGAACTCTGCGGCAGTGATCGCCGCCCCGAGCCACGTGAAGCGGACGGCCTCCGCAGTTTCGACAGCGGCTGCAGCGCCTAAAACATCTAAAGATAGAAAAAAACCCACCGCTCCACCGTCAGCCGCTCCGGCCGCGGCAAGCACAGATATCAGCCCGTTGCAGAGCATGGCGGTGGAGGCTGCCAAGCCCGCGCGCAAATCTGCGGCAAGAAAAGCGACTGCGGAGGCAAAGTCGGCGACGGCAGCAAAATCGGTCGACTCAGCACCGCCCGCAAAAGCTAGAACTACTGATCCAACGGTGCCGGCTAACGCGGTGGTCGGCACCATCATTGGCCACGCCGAGGGCTACGGCTTCGTCAAGCTCGATCAGGGTGGCGACGACCTGTATCTATCCGAGGACACCATGCGCGCCGTGTTGCATGGCGACCGCGTCGCTGTACAAGTCAGCGGGTTCGGCCGTGACGGCAAGGCAACCGGCGACATCGTTTCGATCCTGCAACGCGCGAACCATCGCGTGGTCGGAAAGCTGCGCAGCAAAGCAGGCCAGTGGTTCGTTGTTGCCTCCGACCGGCGCATCAATCAGGACATTCTGATTCCGCGCACCAAGCTGGGCAAGGCTGCGCTGGATCAGATCGTGGTTGCCGAAATTACGTCGCAGCCTACGCCGTATGACGAGGCACAGGGCGAAATCGTAGAAGTCGTCGGTGACGAAAATTCGTCCGATATCGAACTCGAAATTGCGATCCGCAAACATAATCTGCCGTACATCTTTTCTCCGGCGACGCTAGCCGAAGCTGCGGCTTACGGCAGCGTGGTGACAGCGGCTGATCGCAAAGGCCGCGTCGATCTTCGCGAGCTTGCCCTGGTCACCATCGACGGTGAAACTGCGAAAGACTTTGATGACGCGGTGTATGCCGAAAAGTCAGGCAAGGGCTATCGCCTCATCGTCGCAATCGCCGACGTCTCACATTATGTAAAGCTGAAAACCGCGCTCGATGCCGATGCGCGTGAACGCACCACCAGCGTGTATTTTCCGCGCCGTGTGATTCCGATGCTGCCGGAGAACCTGTCCAACGAGCTGTGTTCGCTACGTCCAAATGTGGATCGCCTGTGCATGGTGTGCGACATGCAGGTGACGGCTGCGGGCCACGTCAGCAGCTACACGTTCTACGCGGCGGTGATGAACTCGAAAGCACGCCTCACCTATACCGAGGTGGCTGCACAGTTGCCCGATCTGGTGAAGGCGAAGCCGAAAGCCGGCACCATTGAAGCGTCGCTGAAAACGCTGCACTCGCTGTACGAGGCGTTCCGCGAGGCGCGTGAGCTCCGCGGCGCGCTGGACTTTGAAGGACAAGAAGCCGTATTCACGTTTAACGACGACGGCAGCGTGGCGACCATCAAGCCCGCAGTACGCAACGATGCGCACAAGCTGATCGAAGAGATGATGCTGGCGGCCAACGTGAGTGCCGGCGAATTTCTGGCCAAGGCGAAACAGCCGCTGCTTTATCGCGTGCACGACATTCCATTGCCAGAAAAACTCGCAGCGCTGCGAGCCATTCTCGCCATGCGCGGCCTGACGCTCGGCGGCGGTGAGCGCCCCGAACCGCAGGATTACGCAGCGCTGATCGATGCCACTCGCGAGCGCGTGGATGCGCCCGCGCTGCATACGCTGCTGCTGCGCTCGCTGCCGCAGGCGATTTACACACCAGCGAATGCCGGACACTTTGGCCTCGCTTATGAGCATTACGCGCATTTCACGTCACCGATTCGTCGTTATCCCGATCTGCTGGTACATCGCGGCATCAAGGCCGTGCTTGCCGACAAAAAATACGACACCGAAGACTGGACGCGTCTCGGCCTGGTGTGTAGCGCCAACGAACGCCGCGCCGACATCGCTTCGCGCGAAGTCACGCAGTTCCTTAAAGCGAAATATCTCGAGGCGCACATCGGTGAAGAATTCGTCGGCACCATCTCCGGCGTGGTCGCGTTCGGCGTGTTCGTCACGCTGGATGAGACCTTCGCCGACGGCTTGATCCACGCGACCAGCCTGCCGCGCGACTATTATCAACTGGGTCGCGACACCTCGACGCTGGTCGGGCAGCGCAGCGGTTTTTCGCTGGCGCTTGGTGAACGGGTGCGTGTGAAGATTGCGTCAGTCAATCCCGATACTGCGAAGGTTGATTTTCAGTACGTGGATC
>JANXNO010000299.1 GCA_025354075.1 Burkholderiales bacterium
CGTCGCATCCAGCGCGCCAGCGGCAGTGAACCGAGCAACGCACGGGTTGGCCGCGGGGGAAGCGCTGTTTTTGCACGAGCCCGCCGCTACGATTTTGCCGTCGGGTTGCAAAGCGACTGACGTCGCGTAATCGTTTGAAAAGGTAGCCACGGACGCGGTCTCGACGCCAGCGGTTCCAAACGTGTTGTCAAGAACGCCGCTGTCGGTAAGCCGCGCCAGACAGAACTGACGAACGGATGTTTGTACCTTGTTGTAGCACCCGCCGACCGCCACAATTTTCCCGTCAGGCTGGACAACAACCGATGCCACGAACGCGTTGGTGGCACTGGGGCCGACGGTTGCAACGACCTTGCCGGTGCCTCCAAAGGTTGCGTCTAACGCCCCGGTATTAGTAAGCCGGACGAGACAGAAAACGCCCTCGGTGCCCACGCAGTCGCCCGCTAATAGGATGCCACCGTCTTTCTGCAGCGCGACGGTTTGGACCTCATTATTGCCATTGCCAATGCTGGTGATTACGCTGCCCCCATTGCCAAAGGTGCTGTCCAGCGCACCGCTTGCGGTGAACCGCGCGACGCAATAGACGTAAATCGACGCGGAGACGCTGCATCGTCCAGCGGCGATTATCTTGCCATCAGGTTGCAAGATTGCGGCGTTGGCTGAGCTATTGATCGACCCGATCAGCGCGGTGACTTTGCCAAAGATGCCAAAGCTAGTGTCCAGATCGCCGGGTGCAGCGCGGGCATCTTGCGGCGCAAACAATGCCAAAAACAGCGCAACCGCCGCCAATAAACGCCCCAACATCAAAGTAAAGTTCATCAACGGCTCCCTGAAAATGACTGGTTACCGGGATAAACGAGATTGCTGTGGGCGTCCTGCCAAAAAAATGTTGACCGGCATGTTTGAAGGACCGTCGGTTCGTTGCAGAATGCGGCAAAGCGAGGTCAAATTTTGCAGTCCAAAACCCCTTCCAACGCTGCGCCCCGTTCGCCGTCCGCCGCCAAGCTGAGGCATATTGATGCGGGTGGCGGTGATGCGGCAATGCGCACGCTGTTTGCCGAGCTGTACCCGGACATCAAGCGACTGGCGCGCGTGCGGCTGTCGCAGGTGGGAGGCCTGACCGGACTCAACGCCACGGCGCTGGTGCATGAGGGGTTTATGCGCATGGCGGAGAACAACAATCTGCCGACCAGTTCGCGGCTGCAATTTTTTGCTTATGTGGGCAAGGTGTTGCGCTCGGTGGTGATTGATTTTGTGCGCGAGAAACACACCGAGAAGCGCGGCAGCGGCGTGACGTTGCTGACGATGTCGCATGCCGACGCAGCGCCGTCGCCGTGGTTGGAGGGTGCCGATCTGATCGATCTGGATCGTGCGCTGGAGGCGCTGAAGGCGCTGGATGAGCGGCTATATCAGATCGTTGAAATGCATGTGTTCTCGGGCTTGACCGTGCCCGAGGTGTGCGCGGAGCTGGGCGCGAGCGAGCGTAAGGTGGGCCGCGATCTGGCCAAGGCGCGGCTGTTGCTGGCAAAAAAAATGGCGATGCCGGAGCGGGCGGGCAGGCCGTCGACGCGTGATGCGTCTGGCGATTAAAAGTGGCAGGCCGGGGCAGCGCATTCCGTTTATGCAGTGATGAGTACCGAATCTGATTCTGCGTTTACGTTTCGCCCCGAGGCGTGGCCGCGACTGTCGGCGTTGCTTGATGAATCTTTTGACATGGACGAGGCAGCGCGGGCAGCTCTGATTGAGCGGACGCGCGCGGAAGATGCCGTGCTGGGCGCTGAACTCGCCGCGCTGCTTGATTCGCCGAATGCTTTGTCGTCACTGCCGACTGCGCCGGGCGTGGCCTCAAAGGAATCAGCCGGTTCGGCGAGCGGCGTGGCGTTCACCTCACTGTTGAATCAGGTGTTGCTGGAATCCGCAGGCGTTGACAGCGTGGGCCAGCGCTTTGGGCCGTGGACGCTGATGGCGCGCATTGGTCAAGGCGGTATGGGCGAGGTGTGGCGCGCGGCGAGGAGCGACGGCTTGTTTGCGGGCAGCGCCGCGATCAAGCTGCTGCGCAGTGATTTACCCGCCGAGCGATTGGCAGCGCGCTTTGCCCGCGAGCGCACAGTGCTGGCGCGGCTCAATCATCCGAACATCGCGCGGCTGCTTGACGCAGGAGTGGCGCATCATCAGGCGTACATAGTGCTGGAGCTTGTCGAGGGTGAGTCGCTGCTGGCGTACGCCGAGGCGCATGCGCCCACGCTCAATGAGCGCGTACGCCTGATCCGCGACGTGGCGCGTGCGGTAGAGCATGCGCACAGCCAGCTCGTGCTGCACCGTGACCTGAAGCCATCGAACGTGCTGGTGACGCACGACGGTACGGTGAAGCTACTGGACTTTGGTATCGCAGCGGCGCTGGATGAGGCGATCAACGCTGACACTGCGTCCAATTTGACGCAGCTCACGGGTCGCGGATTAACCGTTGAATACGCCGCGCCTGAGCAGATTCTGGGGCAGGCGACAGTGGCCGCGAGTGATGTGTATTCACTCGGCGTGATGCTGTTTCATTTGGTGACTGGACAGCGGCCTTTTGCCGACGAAACCAATCGCACGGCGCAGGAATTTGCGGCCGTGCATACCGACGCGCCGAGAGCGTCGGACAGCATCCGCGCGGAACCTTCTGCCGTTCGCGCTGAGCCCGTCGAAGCGTTTCACACGGATGACATTACGCGCCCGAGCGACACCAAAAATCTAAAAGGCGATCTCGACGCCATCATCGCAAAGGCGTTACGCAAGTCACCCACCGAACGCTACGCCACAGCCACCGCATTCGCCGCCGATCTCGATGCCTGGCTGACGCAAACGCCGATCTCGATTCGCGCGGAAGACCGGGGTTATCGCTGGCGCTTGTGGTTCTGGCGCAACTGGAAGGTAGCGGGATTCGCGGGCATTGCCGTGATGGCCATCATCGTCGGTCTCGGCGTGAGCCTATGGCAACGTAGCGTTGCAGTGAGTGCCGCGCAGCAAGCAAAGATTGAGGCGGCGCATGCGCAGGACGAAGCCTTGCGAGCGACCAAAGTGGCGACCTATCTGGGTGAGCTGATTCAGAGCGCAAGCCCGGACAATCACGGCGGTAAATGGCCCACGGTGCTCGCTTTGCTGGAGCAATCAGAAAAGGATATCGACAAGCAGTTTGCTGACGATCCGAAAACGCACGCGTTGCTGCTCAAGCGTCTTGCCGAGACCAACGATGCGCTCAACCGCGACACGGTTGCACTGGGGCAATGGACGCAGCTTCAGGCGTTACTGGAAAAGTCAGAGCCTGCGGACTCAGATGCCTTGCTTGATGCGCGTCGACAGCATGCAGCGACATTGCACCGACTGCGTCGTTTCAAAGATGCGTTCGCAATTTTGGACGATTTGCGAGCGAAAGTGGCTGCGCGGATTGGCAACGAAAGCGAGTCGTACGGAAAACTGCTCATGCAGATGGTCGGCCCGTTAACTGAACTGGGCCGCATCGACGATGCCAAAAGCGCCCTCGCAGACGGCTCGGCGATTCTCGCGCGGTTGTACCCGAACGATCTTGCCAAACGAGTCGATTTGAATGATGACACCGCCGCGATGTTCACCAAGCTCGGCCTGTGGCGGCAAGCGATGGCGAAGCTTGAATTGGTGGAGGCGGATCTGCCAGCTTATGCCAAGCTGCGCAGCGTGCCCGCGCGGGAGGTGCTCATTCAACGAAACAACATTGAAGGCGTTCGCGTGCGCCTCGGGCTCTATGCAGGCGCCGAAACGCGCTTGAAGCTAATACTCGCCGACGCCGACAAATTGCTCGGCTCCGACAACGCAATCTCAGCCGATACGCTGGATTTTCTGGCCGTGCTTGCCTGCGAAACTGGACGCTTTGCGGATTGCCTGGCGCACCGCCGTGCGCTCGTGTCGCTGCGAAAAAAACAGGTAGGCGTGGAGCCCGGCCAAGTATTGACAGCCGAAATAGATTTACTGTCGGTGGAACTGGCTTTGGCCCATGTTGTGAGCCCGCCTGCTGCGGAGCAACTTGATCGTTTCTACGCGCAGGTCGTGCAGCGCTTTCCCGAGGCAAGTTTGGGACGCTCGTACGCATATCGAACGATCTCCGACGCAGCGACCAACGCGGGCCAATTAGCGCTGGCAGATGCGGCCCAGAAACGCGTACGTGAAGACAATGTTGCGCTTAACAAAATGAGCGCGGAACGGGTAGGGCG
>JANXNO010000303.1 GCA_025354075.1 Burkholderiales bacterium
CATGCAAGGACAAATGAGAATAGAAAATTGGCGCCCCGAAGACGAATCGAACGTCCGACCTACCCCTTAGGAGGGGGTCGCTCTATCCACTGAGCTACCGAGGCACCCGCACATTGTTGCAAAAACGAGTGCGACTACCGACAAAAACGATAGCTACACTTGGCAGATGCTGACGAAACCACACCTTTTATGAGCGTTCCCGACGTGAACGAGGCGACCACCTCCCCGGTTGCTGTGATCGGTGCGGGCTCGTTCGGCACCGCGCTGGCGATTCAGTTGGCGCGACGCGGCTCACGCACGCGTCTGTGGGGGCGCAACGCGGCCGAAATGATGGATGCGGACCGCGCCCGGCGCAACCCGCGCTATCTTGCCGATTGCGAATTTCCGATGACCCTGGTGGCCACAGGTGATGTCGACGCCGCATTGCGCGATGCAGAAGACATCGTGATTGCAACGCCCAGTCATGCGCTTCGCGCTACGGTCGAAATGCTCAAACCCAAGCTGCAAGCGGGTCAGGGCGTGGTGATTGCATGTAAAGGTTTTGAGCCTGGCACTGGCAAGATGTCGCATGAAGTGGTCGCAGAAGTACTTGATGCATCGCATCCCTACGCGGTGTTGTCGGGGCCGACGTTTGCCAATGAATTGGGGCGCGGATTGCCGACGGCTGTGATCATTGCGTCGAAAGAAGATGCGTTCGCCAAGCGCGTCGCGCATCGATTGAACGGTGGCGGCTTCCGCGCATATACCGGCCATGACGTGATCGGCGTTGAGTTGGGCGGCGCGGCGAAAAACGTGATTGCGATTGCGGCGGGTGCTTCCGACGGTTTGGGCTTTGGCTCCAATGCGCGCAGCTTGCTCATCACACGCGGGTTGGCAGAAATTCGCCGTCTCGGTGAAAGAATGGGTGCGGAAAGCGAGACGTTGATGGGCTTGGCGGGACTCGGCGATTTGGTGCTGACCTGCACCGACAATCAATCGCGCAATCGGCGCATGGGCTTGCTGCTGGCGAGCGGCAAAACGATTGCCGAAGCAACGACGGAAATCGCGCAGGTTGTCGAGGGCATCAAGGCCGCGCCAGAGGTGCATCGGCTGGCGTTGCGCTATGACGTGTCGATGCCGATCACCGCGGTTGCGTGTGCTGTGATCGACGGTCGCATGACGCCGCGTGAGGCGTTCGCAACGTTGGCATCACGATCCGTGCGGGCGGAGGCAAAATGAAAACGTCCGCGTGGAATGCGTTGGATTCACATCGTCTGGCGACACAAAATTTGCGACTGGCCGACGAATTTGCGCATGATGAACATCGTGCGCAAAAGTTTTCGATTGAGGCAGCGGGTATCTTTATCGACTACTCAAAAAACCTGATTACTGCTGAAACGATGCGGTTGTTGTTAGAGCTCGCACGTGAGCGCGGGGTTACGCAACGACTTGACCTGATGCTGGCGGGTGAGCGCATTAACGTGAGCGAGCATCGCGCGGTGCTGCACATGGCGTTGCGCAATCCGGCAGGCAGTGTGCGACGGTATTTGCTGGATGGCATTGACGTCGGCGATGAGGTGCAGCGCGTGCTGGCGCACATGCGCAAGTTCACGCAGCAGGTGCGCGACGGGACGTGGCAAGGCGGGACAGGCCGTGAGATTGCCGACATCGTGAACATCGGCATCGGTGGCTCAGACCTGGGGCCGCAGATGGTGTGCGAGGCGTTGCGTGAGTTTGCGCATCCACGTTTGACCATGCACTTCGTTTCGAACGTAGACGGCGCAGCGCTTGAACGCGTGTTGTCGAAAGTGTCAACGGAAACCACACTTTTTATCGTTGCATCGAAGACCTTCACCACGCAGGAAACGCTGACCAACGCAACCAGTGCGCGTGACTGGTTTTTGGCGAATGGCGGACGCGAGGCGGACGTCGCTAAACATTTTGTCGCTGTGTCGACCAATGCGGTTGAAGTCGCAAAGTTCGGTATCGACACTGCAAACATGTTCGAATTCTGGGACTGGGTCGGTGGCCGGTATTCGCTGTGGTCGGCGATTGGACTCTCGATTGCGCTGGCGAATGGCATGGACGGATTTGAAGAATTGCTCGCGGGCGCACACTTTATGGACGAGCACTTCGCGACGGCACCGCTTGATGCCAACATGCCCGTATTGCTTGCGTTGGTCGGCGTGTGGAACGTCAATTTTTGTGGAGCGAGCAGTCAGTGTGTCGCGCCTTACGCGCAAGATTTGCATCGCCTCCCGGCTTTTTTGCAGCAGCTCGAAATGGAGAGTAACGGCAAGTCAGTGGATCGCGATGGCAACGTGCTTGCGGCACCGAGTTGCCCTGTTATTTGGGGTGAACCAGGCACCAACGGTCAGCATGCGTTCTTTCAATTGCTGCATCAAGGCACGAGCGTGATTCCTGTGGACTTTATCGCCGCAGTGCACTGCAACGGTAAGCTGCCGGACCACCACCGCCTGTTGCTAGCCAATTGCATCGCGCAGTCCGAGGCGTTGATGCTCGGCAAGTCGGAGGCTCAAGTTCACACCGAGTTGCGCGCGCAGGGTCTGAACGCCACCGAAATTTATGCGTTGACACCGCACAAATTCTTTGCGGGCAATCGTCCAAGCAATACGATTTTGCTCGACAAACTGACTCCGAAATCGCTTGGTGCGTTGATCGCTCTTTACGAGCAAAAGACCTTTGTGCAGGGCGTCATTTGGGGCGTGAATTCGTTTGATCAGTGGGGCGTGGAACTGGGCAAGCAGTTGGCAAAAACCATTGATGCAGAACTCAAGGTCGGCATTGTTTCTGAGGCGCATGACGGATCGACGAAGGCGCTCATGCGCCGAGTGATCTCGTAGGAACGGCTCTGCCGCGACCGGGTCGCGGCAGAGCCGTTCCTACAGTCAATGCGCTCGCTACTTTTCCTGCCACCGCCCAGCGATATTTTTCAGCAACTGATTGATCGCTGCCAACTCGCGATTGCGAACTGACAGCACACTCTGTTCACTCGACAACACGGTGGATTGCGCAGCGACCACATTCAAGTAGCTCACTGTGCCCGCGCGATATTGTTCGTTGACAATGTCCAGTGTGCGCTGTGCCAATTGCAGTGCTTCACGCTGCAACTGTGCCTCGGCGTGCAGTTGGTCGGCCAGTACCAGGTTGTCCTCCACTTCCTGAAAAGCAGTCAACACTTGTTGCCGGTAAGCCGCCGTCGCAGCGTCTGCCGTTGCTCGCGCCTGATCGCTTCCCGCCTGACGGGCACCGCCATCAAAAATTGTTTGTGCCAGTGCGGAGCCCAGCGCCCAGTACAGGCTGGATGCGTTGAGCAAATTGCTAAAACTCGATCCGCGAAAACCACCTGACGCCGACAGATTCAACGACGGAAAAAACGCTGCGTCGGTTACACCAATCTGTGCATATGCTGCGGCCACGCGGCGTTCGGCGGCTGCGATATCAGGACGTCGTTCGAGCAAAGTTGCAGGCAGCAGCGTCGGTACAGTCGGCGAATCGGGCAAGCTTGCAGTACGAGCAATGGTGACGGCGGAAGGCGGTTGCCCCAGAAGCACGGCAATCGCATGTTCAAGCTGAGAACGCTGGGTCTGCGCCTCGATACCTTGCGCTTGCGCGCTCTTGAGCTGCGTTTGTGCTTGCAATACGTCGGTACGCGCCA
>JANXNO010000311.1 GCA_025354075.1 Burkholderiales bacterium
CACAGGGCGAAGGTGCCAAGCTTTGGCGTGGGAATGCCAGGAAAGAACGGTTCATACAGCAAAAGCGCGATGATTGCCGTCATCTGAGCCGCCGTTTTGAATTTGCCGATATTGTTGACTGCCACGCTGCGATGTTCGCCAATTTTTGCCATCCATTCGCGCAATGCGGAGATGGTGATTTCACGGCCCACGATGATGAACGCCAGAATCGCGTCCGCCCTGTCCATCTGCACCAACAGCAGGAGCGCCGCCGCTACCATCAATTTGTCGGCCACCGGATCAAGAAACGCGCCGAACGCGGAGCTTTGGCCGAGTTTGCGTGCCAGATAGCCATCCGCCCAATCCGTAGCCGCAGCGGCAGAGAAAATCAGCGCGCCCGTCCAGTTTTTTTCGGTGAGCGTCAACCAGTCGGTCGGCAGGTAATACACGCCCACAAACGCCGGAATCAGCGCGATGCGAATCCACGTGAGCGTGGTGGGAATGTTGAGTTTCATGTCGATATTCTGTCATGCGCCGCTAACGCGGCGCTGACGTGACACTTGCAGGGACGTGCCTACCTGCCCATCCCCTTCTTCTCCAACGGAAAAGGTTTGCTGCGCAAACCATCGAGCACCTCCTCCACCGTCGTGCCTGCCACTATGAGCCCCAGATTGGCCGACTTCACCAGACCGACGTCCACCGAATGCGCAATCCATGCCAGCAAGTGGTCGTAGTAACCCGCCACGTTGAGCACGCCGCACAGCTTCCGGTGATAGTCGAGCTGGCTCCAGGTTAGCGCTTCAAACAGCTCGTCCATCGTGCCAAAGCCGCCAGGCATGGCAATCACCGCATCGGCCAGGCCCAGCATCATTGCCTTGCGGCTGTGCATGTCAGGCACCACGTGCAGGTCAGTGAGCCCTTTGTGCTCCACCTCCAGCGCCTTCAGTGCCTCGGGGATCACCCCAATGACCTCGCCACCCGCTGCCAACGCCGCATCGGCCACTACCCCCATCAGTCCAACGCCGCCACCGCCATAGACGAGGCCAATGCCTTGTTCGGCCAGCGTGCGGCCGACGGAAACTGCTGCGGCCTCATACGCCGGGTTGTTGCCCACGTTGGCACCGCAATAAACGACGACGCGCTTGATCTCGTTGGCCATGATTCAGTCTTCTTTCATCCCAGCAATTTTGACGACGGCGGCCAAGCGCGCACGCTCCTCGGCAACGAACTGCACGAACGAAGCGCGCGTGCCACCGATCGGTTCGATGCCGACGGACTTCAGGCGATTAGCGATCTCAGGCGTTTTCATGGCGGTATCAATGGCGGCGGCAAGCTTGTCCATCACCTCGGGCGATACGCCGGTTGGCGCATGAACGCCCGCCCAATGCGCTATTTTTACCTCGGGGTAGCCCTGCTCAATGGCGGTGGTCAATTGTGGATATGACGACAGGCGACTTGTCCAGGTATTCGCCAGTGCCTTCATCTTGCCACCGGTGACCTTGGGCAGCGAGACAATGCTCGCCTCGGAGGTTGCCTGCACCTGCCCACCCATGATGGCCGTCGCGCTCTCGTTGCCGCTTTTGTACGGCACAACCTGCAACTTCGCACCGTATTTGCTTTTCAAAATTTCGGCGACGAAATGCGGTGTGCTGCCGGTGCCAGCGGTCGCGAAATTGAAGCCGCCAGGCTCCTTTTTTGACGCCTCGACGAACTCTTTGAGAGTGCTATATGCAGCGTTCGGCGGTGCCACGATGATCGAAGGTGCCAACGCAATCAGCGCCACCGGCGTCAAATCCGTCTCCTTGAACGGCATCGATTTTTTGATCATGTGGTTCGAGATCACGCCCGCCGCACTGATTAAAAATGTGTAGCCATCCGGCGCGCTCTTGGCCACCAGCTCAGCCCCGAGCGAGCCGCCCGCGCCCGGCTTGTTATCGATGATGATGGTTTGGCCCAGCACTTTTGATGCGCCCTCCGCTGCAGCACGCGCCATCAGGTCGTTGGCTCCGCCGGCGGTGAAGGGCACAACGAACTTGATTGGCTTATTCGGCCAGGCTTGAGCCTGTGAGAGCGTGGCGGCGAGCAACGCGCCACACAGAACCGCAGCGCGACGGGCAAGAAGATTTTTCATGGCAGGACCTTAGACAGAAAAGTTACCAATACGCCATTCGATCATGCCCCGCACAGTGGGCTCCACTGTTGGGCCATTTAAACCCTGACCCAGAGCGAGCCGGAAACAATCGTGAACCTGGCTTGTGAACCTGATCTTTTGCATCCGGCGCTGGCACGAGTTGCACCCGCACTTCGCCCATCGACTGCGCCTGATCCTCATTCATTGCAACAACCGTAACCGCCAACGTTGCGGCGCGGCGTTGTGCTTCGCTGCGATGCGATGCGATCAATCGCTACAGCGGCCCTGAGATGGTGATCGAGCCATAACGCGGTGCAGACTGTTGCCCAACAAATTCATGCGTCCTGAACACCCGCACATAGGC
>JANXNO010000329.1 GCA_025354075.1 Burkholderiales bacterium
AACGATGACACGGACTCGCAGCCAAGGTCGCGGCAGAGCCGCTCCTACAAATCCATCGCCAACGGCACAATGATGCAAATTCGCGTGCCTTCTTGCGGCTGTTCAATCGTCAATTTCGCAGCGTCGCCATACAACGCTTTCAGCCGCGCCCGCACGTTCGTCAGTCCACTGCCGCTGCCTGCCGTGTCGGTGGCCACGCCAAAACCCAGACCGGTATCTTCCACGCGAATTTGCAACACACCGTCGCGAATGGCCGCCGCAACTGCAATGCGTCCGCCTTCAATCTTTGGCTCCAGTCCATGCTTGATCGCGTTCTCGACCAAAGGTTGCAGCAGCATCGGTGACAACGGCAACGCGCGCACCTCGGCGCTGGCGTCGATGTTGAATGCGAGCCTTGCGCCCATCCGCAAACGCAGAATTTCGAGGTAGTCCGCGATGATCGCCAGTTCGTCGCCAACCGTTGCGTTGTCGCGACGCGACGCGTCGAGCGTGTGCCGCAAGTAGCCGATCAGCCGCTCAGTCATGTGCCTGGCCGTGGCCGGTTCGCGGTCAATCAAGCTCACCACGTTCGACAGGGTGTTGTAGAGAAAATGCGGCTCGACTTGGGCGCGCAATGTTTTCAATTCAGCAGTGGCACGCTCCTTGTCGGAACGGGCGGCGGCCACTTCGAGTTCGGCCCGCTCGCGGCGTGCCACTTCGCGCAGGCGACTCGCCTCGGTCGCCTCCCACAGGATCCAGCCAATGGCCACCGCAACGCACGCGGCAAACACAAATTCGCGCCAGCCTTCGCTGAAACTGAAAAAGCGTGCGCCGCCGCTCAAAATCGTCAGCGCCGCCATAAAGCCAATGTAGATGCCGATGACTGGCAGCACCAGACTGAGCATCAGCGGATGCATGAGCCAGGGTGCCCATGATGCCTTGCGCCGCGAGGTGCGGATAACCAGGGTGTACATAAAGTGCTGGACGTAACCAATAGCCAGCGTGAAAACGGCGATCTCCTGAATGCGACGCCAGCTCAGCCGTCCGCCAAACGCCGCGATGGTCAGCGCAATCAGCGCCACAATCACTCCGCACATGATGGCGGTGAGCACGAGGCTCCGCAACTGCGTCGGCTTCCAGCGCCGGAAAAACGGAATCACCTGCAACGGGTGATAGTCCGTCCCGGGCCGCAGTCGGGCCTCGATCCTGGCAGTCATACGTGGCATCAGTGGCTTTTCAACGCGTTGATGCTCAGGCGGTCACGGCGTTGGTGGCGGCGCGATTCATGCGAAACAGTGTAGCCGCGCGGCCTGCAAACACCCCAGACAGCGCGCCGAGCACGATGGCGGGCCCCACCTTCCACGTGAGCTCACTGCGTAATGCCGGGTGGATAGCGAGCACCACGTTGACGACGTAGTTGAACAAAAATATGGCAAGCATCAGCAGCATCGGGACCACGCTGCCGGGCAGATTCAAGCGGTCAGCACTCGCGTCATATCGAGCACCCGCCGTCGGTTGCCAGACAAAATACGTGAAGGCAGCGGTGGCCAGCAGCGTCAACGCCCACGCCAAAAATCCAGTCGGGCCGCGACCCGCTGCCATTAACCCAACGAACAAAAAGACCACCGGCGCGATCAGCACCGAATAGCGTGTGACCACGCGAGGCCGCATTTGTTTGACGCCAAGCACGACCAGTGCGACCAGAATGGCCCACACCCAGAACGGTGTGCCTTTAAGCACCTGACTAATGAATTCACCCATGATGTTTCCCCTGTTGTGGAGTTGCGATGGATGAATGTTTGCGCAGATCGCGCGGTGCGTCAGCGACGTGCGACGATTGGGGCGCGGGTAGCGCGAACGGTTCGATTGCGGAGCGAACGACCGCCTGTGGCAGGAGTTCCACCGAGATTTCACGTTCGCGGACGTGTTGTCCCGGTGGAACCGCTCCCACAAAACCGGGCTATTTACTTCTTGGCGTTAAACCGCTCGATCGCCGCCATGATCTCAGCGCGCGCATCGGCAGCCTCGGTCCAGCCCAGCACTTTCACGAACTTGCCTGGCTCCAGATCTTTGTAGTGTTCGAAAAAGTGGGTGATGCGATCCACTTCAATCGGCGGCAAATCGCGTGGGCTTTGCACGTTGCGATAAATGCTGGTGAGCTTGTCGACCGGCACCGCGAGGATCTTCTCATCGTTGCCCGCTTCGTCCTGCATTTTCAGCATGCCAATCGGGCGGCAGCGCACCACCACGCCAGGCATCAACGGCACCGGCGAGAGCACCAGCACGTCAGCCGGGTCACCGTCCCCGGACAGCGTGCAGGGGATATAGCCGTAATTGCATGGGTAGTGCATGGCAGTCGACATGAACCGGTCCACAAAAATCGCGCCGGAAGCCTTGTCGACCTCGTACTTGATCGGCTCGCCGTTCATCGGGATTTCGATGACGACATTCAAGTCATTCGGGACGTCGCGGCCTGAGGAAAGTTTGTCGAATGCCATGGATCTTTAAGCTCGGTTGGAGTGAGGGGGACGCCCTATTTTAGTCTGGTGAATTTGACCCGAACCTGACCGCTGTGCGTGCCGCGTCGAAGCCTTGCAAAACGACGCGAACCCGCAGGTGGCCTCGCGTCGCTATACTCGCGCAATATTTCAACCATCTGCCCCACGGGGTCATTTCAGTGCGTCAGTCGCTGCCACATAATCTGGCGACACCGCACCGCAATGACGACGCTGCGGGGCGACACTCGCGACGCGCCGTGCTCCATTCAGCGCAAGTGATGTGTATTGCACAGGCATTCAGCACATGATTAAAGCGTTATTCGAGCGCGTCCTCACCCGCAAATCTGGCGTCCGCCGCGAAGCCTCGGGAGCCAAGCTCGGCATACGGCCTGAGCACATGAGCAAAAACGCGGTTTACGTCTGCGACCGGTTGCAGCGCGCCGGATTTGAGGCGTACATCGTAGGTGGCGCCGTGCGTGACGCCCTGCTGGGCGTCGAGCCTAAAGATTTTGACGTTGCCACCAATGCCAGCCCGGAGGACGTGAAGCACGAGTTTCGCCGCGCCTTCATCATCGGTCGTCGCTTTCGCCTGGTGCATGTGATGTTCGGCGACGAGACGATTGAAGTCTCGACCTTTCGCAGCAACACCGTTAAGGCCGTTGAGGGCGGAAAAGCCGGCGGTGAAGTGGAGTCGGATGCAACGGGCCGAATCACCTCCGACAACGTGTACGGCACCCAGGCGGAGGACGCCGCTCGGCGCGATTTCACGATCAACGCCCTGTATTACGACCCAACACACGACATCGTCGTCGACTATCTTGACGGACTGAAAGACGTTGAAAAACGTACTTTGCGGGTCATCGGCAAAGCAGAGACGCGGTACCGCGAAGATCCGGTGCGCATGCTGAGGGCCATTCGTCTGGCAGTGAAACTGGGCTGCACCATCGCACCAACCACGGCGAAACCGATCAACGAGCACGCTGCACTCATAAAAAATGTGCCACCTGCCCGGTTGTTCGATGAAGTGCAAAAACTGCTGCTCTCCGGCCACGCCAACGCAACGCTGGCGGCACTGCGCAAACACGGATTGGCAGAAGGTCTGCTGCCGCTGCTTGACCTGATTTACCAGCAACCCGGCGGCCAAAAATTCATCGAACTGGCGCTCGACAACACAGACCGTCGCGTCCGAGAAAACAAGCCGGTGTCGCCAGCGTTCTTGTTCGCCAGCCTGTTGTGGCATGAGGTGGTGAAGCGTTGGGCCGAGATCGAAGCGGCCGGCGAAAACCGTATTCCCGCGTTGATGCAGGCGATGGAAGAAGTCATCGACGGGCAGCGCGAAACCATCACGCTGCCGCAGCGCTTTGCAGGCGTCACCCGAGAAATCTGGATGATGCAGCCACGCTTTGAGCAGCGCACCAGCAAGGCAGCGCTGCGAATGGTTGAACAGGCGCGTTTTCGCGCTGCGTATGACTTTTTGTTGCTGCGCGCGGCCGCTGGCGAAATCGAGCAGGAGCTCGCCGACTGGTGGACCAACTTCATCGAATCCGACCCCAATATCCGGCAAGAGCTGATCAATCAGCGGCAGCGCGCGCAGGCCCGGCATGCAAGCCCCGGTGCGGGCGCTACGGATGGGCCAGGACGTCGTCGCCGTTCGCGCGGTGGCCGTGGTCGCACCTCACGTGAGGGGGGCGACGGAAACAGCGGCGAATCGCACGATACGTCCGCATCGGGTTAAAAGCGCTTGATGCCAGCGTCACACGCCAGCCTAGCCTATCTGGCGCTGGGTAGTAATCTCGGCGACCGCGTCGCTCACCTCGTTGCGGCACGTGAAGCCATCGGCTCAATGCCCGATTGCACGCTGTTGCGGGCGTCGTCGCTCTATGAGACAGCCGCGTGGGGCGCGGTCGAACTTCAACCTGATTATCTGAACGCCGTTGTCGCCGTTGAAACGATGATGTCGCCTGAGGCGCTGTGGTCGCACCTGGCGCGCATTGAGCTCGCGCATGGCCGCGTCAGAGGGCCCGACCAGAACTCGGCTCGCACGCTAGATATCGATATGCTGCTATTTGATGACATGGTGCTGAACACAACGTCGCTTGTGTTACCTCACCCGCGCATGCAACTGCGAAAATTTGTGCTGGTACCGTTGCTGGAGATCGCGCCCGCCGTCAGCATCCCTGCCGTGGGTTTGGCAGCGGATGCGCTCACGCGTCTGGTCGACGTCACCCCCCGAAAATTGCCCAACAGTCCCACATGGAAATAAGCGAGCTTCGCTACGTTGTTGTTGACGGCCCCATTGGTGTGGGAAAGACGAGCCTCGCCCGCAAACTGGCAAACCGCCTGGGTGCTGACCTGCTGCTGGAGGCGCCGGCAGACAATCCATTTTTGGAGCGCTTCTACGCTGATCCGGCGCGCCATGCCCTTGCCACGCAACTCAATTTTTTGTTTCAACGCGCCGATCAAATCAAGCACGTGGCTCAGTTAAATCTGTTTTCGCGGGGTGTGGTGGCCGATTTTTTGCTGGAGAAAGACCCGCTGTTCGCAGCCCTTAATCTGAGCGAGGATGAGCTGGGCCTGTACAGGAAAATTTACGGTTTTCTGCAACCACAGTCGCCGCGCCCTGATCTGGTGATTGCGTTGCAGGCGTCTGTCGACACACTCGTCGATCGCGTACACCGGCGAGGCATTCGCTACGAGCAACGGATTGCCCCTGACTATCTGGCTCGACTGTCCGACGCGTACGCGCATTTTTTTCATGGCTTTGATACCGCGCCGGTCTTGTTTGTAAACACGGAAGGGCTAAATTTTGTGGATCAGCCGACTCACTTCGATTTGTTGCTTGAGCGCATCGCACAAATGCGTGGATCACGAGAATTTTTCAACGTAGCGCATGATCGTTAGGTGCGCTTATTGCGTGGCTCCACATGAGATTGTTGGTTACACTCGACGTACGAAAAAATACGGAGTGGTATCGTGACTGTGGGGAGTTTGGATTGACGCACCGGATTGTGTCGAAACCGGTGTGTGGGCGTCTCGTCCTGGCGTGCGCAATGGCACTTTTAAGTCCCCTGGCACTTGCGCTGTCGCTTGGCGCAGAGCAAGTCACGTCCGCGCTGGGCCAGCCGCTGCGTATGACGGTGCCATTGCTCGGCGCGATCACTGAATCCCTGGACGCTCGATGCTTTCGCGTCGTGACGCCATCGCGTACCGACGGATTGTCGGTGGTGAATCAGGCGCGAATCGAAGTACAGAGCACAAGCACGCCGCCGCAACTCATCATTCGCGGCGTACGGGCGGTGGATGAGCCTATTGTCCGGATCAGCATTGAAGCGGGTTGCGAAGCAACCATCAGGCGTGATTACACGCTGTTCCTTGACCCGCCGACAGTGCAGCAGCCGGAGATCCGTCAGGCAAGCGCCTCGCCTGCACCGCCCGTACCAGTCATGCCGGATCGAGCGCAATCATTGCCTCAGGCAACCGCCGTTCCTGCGCCAGGCGCTGGCGCAACGGTTGCTCGGCAAACGGTGGGTGATCGTCGCGACGCTGCTGCGGCGACGCGCAAAAAGTCTACCTCACGAAACCGGACCATTCCCGCTGAGGCTTTATCCCCAAAAGCGAATGCAGCGCCCGCCATGGCGGCGGTAACAAGTCAATCGGTTCAACAAGACCGGCTCAAGGTACAAGCAGGCTCTCCGGACGCGCCCAATCGCGTTGAGGATGCTGCGCTGGCAGCGCTCGCCGTTCCGCGGCTGCGCGTGTCTAGCGATTTGGTGATGCTGGAGCCTGGCAACCAGCCAGGCGGCGCAGCGGTGGACGAACTGCAGCTTGCCATTGCGAAGGATCGACGCGCGCGCCTGCGGGCAGCACCCATTGAACAAGACCTGGCACCTCGTCTTGAAGCTGATTTAGTGGTTGCGCAACGTCGGCTTGCCGAATTGCAGTTGCAATTAAGTAATGCCGACATGGCTGAGAAGTCTGCCGGTTCGGCTGCTGCGCCAAAGACAAAAGGCGTAGATGCGCCATCGTCCGTCGCAGGCACCGGTTGGAACTGGGTCAGTTGGATGTGGATTCCTGGACTCTTGTTAGTGGCTGGATTGCTGGTTTTTTTACTACGGCAAAGGCGCACACAAAAAGCTGTCAAGTTTTCTGCCGACAGTACCGACGCTGAAAACTACACGCTTGATGAGGAAATCACGGTCGTGCTGCCCACGCAGCGCAGGACATCAGATCGGGGGCAACCCGGCGTGTCGACGCTCGTTCCGTCAGCAACAGCGAGCGTTGAAACGGTCAGTGCCGCCGCAGGCGCAGCGTCGGTGATGACATCGGCTGAAACGCGCATTCCGGTGGTAGCCGGTCGAGCCGAGCGCGAAGCTTCGGATCGCTTGAACCATCCACTTTTTCAGCTTCGTGACACGGAGTCTCACGTTGACGTTACCGAGCTATCGCAAGTGACCGAAGAAGCTCAGGTTTACGCTGACTTGGGGCGCAACGACCAAGCCATTGAGCTATTGCGCGATCATATCGATATCCAAAGCGGAGACCGCTCGTCACCTGCGCCGTGGCTGATGATTTTCGAGCTGTACCGGCGTACCAACAACCGCGCCGGGTACGACGAATTGGCACCGCAGTTCCGCAAACACTTTAACGGTCGAGTTCCCGACTGGGATAACTACGGACACGAGCTTGCACTCGATGACGGGCTGGAAGCCTTCCCCCACCTCGTGGCGAGAATTGAACGCGATTGGGGAACCGCAGATGCGCGCAAGTTCCTCGAAGAGCTGCTGTACGACAATCGCGGCGGATCACGGCTTGGATTTAGTCTCGCCGCCTACCGCGACATTCTGCTCTTGCTGCAGGTACACGAAGGGCTTAGTTCGCAACCGGAGTTTTCATCGAACGACCGCGAATCACGCGGGGCCGACAACTCGGACGGCACGCCCAAATGGGATTTGTCTCTGGAAATGATTGAGCCGCCCAAGACCGGCGAACTGGAGAGCTTCTTCAACCGTCCACCGCCCGACAAAAGCTAGACCGCCGAGGAGGTCTCTGTGCCAGGCGTCCGCTTATCGCAGCGCCTCACATAACGGGCGTCGAACAGATAATCCGCCCATTTGCGGCGTAATAACGAACTCGCAAGCGTCGTATCCCTGAGACTTGATGCGGCCAATCACCTCGGCCAACGCCACTAGACTCAATCGTCGTTCGCGCGCAAGCACCCAACCGAACCGACGTGACGGGTGCCCGACGACAGCCCACTGGTAGTTGGTATCCAGCGCGATAACCCAGTAGCCGCCAGACACCCAAAAACGGTATTCACCCAACAGTTCAACAAAAGTGACTTCGAGTTTTGCCGGACTGTCTGCATCTACTCGCCGGGCTCTTCCCTCCGCTCTATCGCGACTCCCATCGTCGCGCGTGCAGACATTCTCGACCTTGACGAGCGCGCCCTCGCCGGCGCTGTACGTAGCGCGTGTGTCGCGTACACATTTGCGTTGAAAAAATTGTGGGATCGACGCGATTTCAACCCAGGTTCCCAAATAACGATCCAGATCGAGTGCCTCAACCGGTTTGACTTCCGCAGCCGAAGCGCACAACGACAACGTCGCCACAGCAACCCATGCCAGCTTTTTGCACCAAGGCTTGAACACCATTGAATCCCTTCGCACCAATCGCGAAGTCGCATTACAGCACTGCAAATTGACTTCGGGAAGAATCAGGTAAACGCACGCTACCGCGAATCCACGCGAGCTCTCAATTCAATCGTCGTGAGCCCGCGTGTCAGATCTCTCCAGATCAACTAATCAAGCTTCATAAGGAAGGGTATCTCAACCTCATAACGCTCACCTTCGGCTTTGGTGCGACAAGCCGAATCAGTCAGCGCAGCAGCAAAGGTTCGTTGCACCGCGCTGCGCAAACTGCCCGGGTTCACACTGCCTGCACGCACGTTGCTGATCGTGCCATCAGCGTTGATGGTGGCCAGTATCGTGCCCTCAACCCGATCCACACCGGCCTTGTTCATGTCGCGAACCGGCGGGGTGTCAGGACGACAGGGCTGCGGCAGCGACCCAATGCCTAGCCGCGTCAGCGCTGGCTTGGGCGGAGGGGCTGGCGGGGCAGGCGGCGCGGGTGGCGCCGG
>JANXNO010000335.1 GCA_025354075.1 Burkholderiales bacterium
CATTGTTCGCCATGCCGATGGTCAACGCATCCGCTGCGCGCGCTGCACGCATCGCGCCGAGCACATAAGGCGTGGTGCCCGACGCGGCGAGCAGGATCACCACATCGTTAC
The DNA here is from genome assembly GCA_025354075.1 of Burkholderiales bacterium. GTDB lineage: Bacteria > Pseudomonadota > Gammaproteobacteria > Burkholderiales > Casimicrobiaceae > Casimicrobium. The sequence continues at coordinate 112 of JANXNO010000335.1, forward strand.
GCATCACCAGCAGTTTGCCGATGTCCGCAACACCCTGTGTGTCGTTGTCTTCTGCGCCTTCCACTGCACGATAGATCGCACCTGCACCCCCGGCGAGAAGCGCCAGCGCGCGCTCGGACGGCCACGCGAACGTCGGATACAGCTCCACGCTGTCGAGCAACCCCAGACGCCCCGAGGTGCCCGCCCCCACGTAAATCAATCGCCCACCGCGCTTGATGCGCGGCACCGCCGCCTCGACCGCCCGCGCAATGTCACCACTGGCACGCGCCACCGCAGTAGCCGCGTTGGCCTGATCGCTCACCAACGCATTCACTAAATCGTTCACCGAATACACGTCCAACTGCGTGTGCAGCAGACTCGGACGTTCGGTGGTGAGAACCGCTTTTTTCATTGTTTTCTCACGTTGTCAGCGTCACTTTTTTAAGTCGGGGCGGTTGATCAGGATCAAGACCCCTGGCGCGCGCCAATGCCTCCACCATGACATAAAAACTTTGCACGGCGGACACGCCATCAAGCACTTTATGCTGGCTAACCGCGATAAGCAACTGTACGTCAGGGCGTCCACCGGACGCGGCAAGCAATACGCTGGCACCCTGCCGACGCATGTCGGCCGCGAACGCGAGCACCTCCGCCTGCTCTGGCCCACGCGGCGCGAGCACCAGCAAAGGATAGCCTGCACCGATCAACGCCATCGGCCCGTGCCTGACCTCAGCGGCCGAAAACGCCTCAGCCTGAATACCGCACACCTCTTTGAACTTGAGCGCCATCTCGGCGGCGATGGCAAGACTGGCACCCCGCGCGATCACCAGCAAGCGGTCTGCGTCAATCAGCGCTGCGATGCCCGCCGACCAGTCGGAGTCAAGCGCCTGCTCCAGCGTTTCGGGTACGCGTTCCAGCGCATCAAGCAATACATCATCACGTGACCACGATGCGACGAGTCTCGTGCCTGCTACTAGCTGGGCAATAAAACTCTTGGTGGCCGCAATGCTTTTTTCCGGCCCCACTGCCAGGTCAATGCAGTGCTGCACACCCAGCGCCAGCGGAGACTTCACGTCATTCACGAATGCGGTCGTCAGCGCACCTCTATCGCGAAGACCTGCCATCGCGGCCACCAGATCCGGGCTTTGCCCCGACTGCGAAAACGAGATCGCGGCGATGTCGGTCGCGTCAATCGGTGCGTTATGCAGCGTGATCGCCGAAGGCGGTATCGACGTGACCAGCACGCCCAACCGCGTCAACAACAGATAGGCGAAATGACTCGCCGCATGGTCAGAGCTGCCGCGCGCAACGGTGACAACGGCTCGCACCGACGCCGCTCGCAGCGCGTCGGCGAGTGCATCAATGGCTGCATCGCTCGTCGCCGACAAAGCGCGTGCAGCCGCGGGTGCGGACCGTGTCTCGCAAAGCATCAGCGATTCAGTACGCGAGCTCAACCGGGCGACCTTCCGTAAAAACTTGCTGGACATTCAGGTCACGATTGAGCACGACAACGTCGGCGCAGCACCCCACAGCCAGTCGACCACGGTCTGCGATACCAATAAATTCCGCTGCCAGCGTCGACGTACGAAGCGACGCCTCGGCGAGGCTCACCTCAATCACGTTGACCAGGTTTCTGAACGCCTGATCCATCGTAAGCACAGAGCCGGCCAGCGTGCCGTCGGCGAGCCGCACGCCACCCATGCAGCGTGTCACCCTTTGTCGTCCCAGACGATATTCGCGGTCCGGCATACCTGCGGCTGCCGTGGAATCTGTGACACAG
>JANXNO010000345.1 GCA_025354075.1 Burkholderiales bacterium
ACTTATACGACGGCGATCTGTTCGCCGCCGTGCAGCAGGCCGTGCAGCGCCTGCAGGGCGCGTACGCCATCGCCGTGTTTTGTCGCGACGAGCCGCATCGTGTGGTCGGTGCGCGCAACGGTTCGCCGCTGATCGTTGGCGTTGGCGAGGGCGAAAATTTCCTCGCGAGTGACGCGATGGCGCTCGCGGGCGTGACCGATCAAATCATCTATCTCGACGAAGGCGACGTCGTCGATTTGCAGCTCGGTCGCGTGTGGATTGTTGATCCCACGGGCCGCGAGTTGAGTAGCGCCGAGCGTCCCGTGAAGACCGTGCTCGCGCATTCCGGCGCCGTCGAACTCGGGCCTTATCGCCACTACATGCAGAAGGAAATTTTCGAGCAACCGCGCGCGATCGCCGACACGCTGGAAGGCGTTGAAGGCATTGTGCCGAATCTCTTCGGGCCCAACGCCGATGCGGCGTTCAAGCAAATCGACAGCGTGCTGATCCTCGCCTGTGGCACCAGCTATTACAGCGGCCTCACCGCGAAATACTGGCTCGAGAGCATCGCAAAAATCCCGTGCAACGTGGAGGTTGCGAGCGAATATCGCTACCGCGACAGCGTGCCCAATCCGCGCGCGCTGGTCGTCACCATCAGCCAGTCCGGCGAAACGGCCGACACGATGGCCGCGCTCAAGCACGCCAAATCGCTCGGCCATGCTCACACGCTCACTATCTGCAACGTGAGCACCAGCGCGATGGTGCGCGAATGCGCGCTCGCGTACATCACACGCGCCGGGATTGAGATCGGCGTCGCCTCGACAAAGGCATTCACCACGCAACTCACAGCGCTGTTCCTGCTCACGCTGGTGCTCGCTAAACAACGCGGCCACTTGAGCGCCGACGACGAAGCGGCGCACCTCAAAGCATTGCGCCATCTGCCCGTCGCATTGCAAAGCGTGCTCGCGCTGGAGCCGCAAATCATCGGCTGGTCCGAAGATTTCGCGCGCAAGGAAAACGCGCTCTTCCTCGGTCGCGGGCTGCACTATCCCGTCGCGCTCGAAGGCGCGCTCAAGCTCAAGGAAATCAGCTATATCCACGCCGAAGCCTACCCCGCAGGCGAGCTCAAGCACGGCCCGCTCGCGCTCGTCACCGAGGCGATGCCAGTCGTCGTAGTCGCGCCGAACGACACGCTGATCGAAAAACTCAAAAGCAATTTGCAGGAAGTGCGCGCACGTGGCGGCGAACTGTTTGTATTCGCCGACGCCGATTCACACATCGGCTCAGGCGAAGGCCTGCACGTGATTCGCCTGCCCGAGCACTACGGCGTGCTGTCACCCATCCTGCACGTCGTACCGCTACAACTGCTCGCGTATCACACCGCGACGGCGCGAGGGACGGATGTGGATAAGCCGAGGAATTTGGCTAAGTCGGTTACGGTGGAGTGACGCACTCGGAACTGGACACCTCGCGCCCCGTTCGTGGCGAGCCAGCCAATCCGTTCGTGGTGAGCCTGTCGAACCATGAACTCACGCGCCCGGATTACAAGCACTATAATTAGCACCTTATAAAGCACTCCAATCCGGTCATGGCACACCTCATCCTCGCTCAAACCACGGCAAGCGTTTCGGAATTGAAGAAGAACCCGATGGGCACTGTCGCGGCGGGCGAAGGCTTCCCGGTGGCGATCCTCAACCGCAACGAGCCAGCGTTCTACTGCGTGCCCGCCAAGGCCTACGCCGCGCTGATGGACAAGCTTGAGGACCTGGAGCTCAACGCCATCGCCGACGCGCGCAAGGGCCAGCGCGTCGTCAAAGTCAAACTCGCCGACCTGTAGCCGTTGAAGTACGAACTCGGCTTCCTCGAAGAAGCCCTGAAAGAGTGGGGCAAGCTCGACAACAACACGCGCGAGCAATTCAAAGCCAAGCTCGCAGAACGGCTAACCAACCCGCGTGTTCCCGCGTCAAAACTCAGCGGCCACAAAGATCGATACAAGATCAAACTGCGAAGCGTTGGCTATCGACTGGTTTACGAAGTCCGCGACAGCGAAGTCATTGTGATTGTTGTGGCTGTGGGCAAGCGTGAGCGAAATGCCATTTACAAAGCTGCAGCGGGGCGTTGAGTCGCGCCGACTTCACCGCAGCAGCGCGTCGGAAATTGATTCACCGTGACCATGCGCATTCAGAATAACGGTTATCTCTACACAGTGTTACCATCATCCGCTTAGTAATACTTCGCAGCCAACCATGAGCACCAATCTCACCAGCAAGGGTCAGGTCACCATCCCTAAACACATCCGCGACGCGCTCAATCTGTCGCCGGGCGGCGCGGTTGACTTTGCGGTCAATGCGATTGGGCAAGTCGTTTTGCACCCGACTGCGGCACGCAGCGCGAAGAAAGCCGTGGATCGGTTCGAAGCCGTGCGCGGCAAAGCCACGGTCAAGTGGCGCACCGATGAGTTGATGAAGCTGTTGCGCAGCGAATCCTGATCCGGCGCGCGCATGCTGCTGGTCGATAGCAACGTCCTGATTGACGTACTCGAAGACGACAGCGAATGGGCAGCGTGGTCGCTCGCGCAGTTGCGCGCACAGTCACAAATTCACGCGCTGGCCATCAACCCGGTCATCTACGCTGAAATTTCCTGTACGTTCGCCCGAATTGAGGAATTGGAGCGTGTCGTCACTCAGCTGCAACTAGAAGTGCTCGAATTGCCGCGCCCAGCGCTCTTCCTCGCGGGTAAAGCATTCATTCAATACAAGCGCGCAAAAGGCACGCGACAAAGCGTGCTACCCGACTTTTTCATCGGCGCCCACGCCGCCGTCATCCAATCCGCGATCCTCACGCGAGACGCTTCGCGCTACCGCACTTATTTCCCGACCGTAGAGCTGACTACGCCCAATCCGGCGTAGTCGCAACTGCAATCGGCAGGACGTGCGCGCAAGCGTTGTTACGGGAATTGACCTCGCGTCCGAGTTGATCGAGACGGATGCATCTTTTTATTCGACCTGCCCCTTTGATGCCTCAGGCGAGTGGGCAGAAGCAGACATGTCTGTTCGACACTTCGCGAATTAGTCTCTCAGCTCCGCGGCAAGGCTTTCCTTTGCAATCGGCACACTAACCGGCAAAAATGCCGACAACAAGTCAGCTAAAAATGACAAGTTAAATTGCATAAACTATTAATTTTTATAGGTTTATTATTTTATTGCACAGGCAGTTAATCAGGCATAATAACCGGCAATAGTAGCCGCAAAACTACCATGGAAAGCACCCCGATCGCGCAATACACCCAGCCGCATCAATTCGAGCCCC
>JANXNO010000383.1 GCA_025354075.1 Burkholderiales bacterium
ATCGGGAACGGTGCGTGCCGAGGGGCAAGAGCCTTCGGTTGATCGCAGCTCGACCGCTCGCTCACTGCAGACGTTGGGCAAGCCCGCCGAGCGCACGGTAATCATGGTGGCGGATGTTTCGTCGCAGGTGACCGAGATTGATGTGCGTGCCGCCACCACCATGCTAACTACCGCGCTGGTGAAGAGTCGTCAGTTTCGCGTGATGGAGCGGCGAGGCGCTGAAGCAACCCCCGCCATCAACGACAAGGCGGGACAGGGCTTCGTATTTGAGGCTATTTTTAGCGAAGCCACGCCGAGCAAGGCGACCAGCAGCAATGGATTTGGACTGGGTGGCCTTACGGTTGGCGGCGCCAGCAATCAGGACGAAATTGGGCTTGACCTGAGAGTTCAGGCCGCAGCGACCGGTGAAATTGTCGACACGATCAATGTGCGCAAGATCGTTGAGTCACGCAGCAATTCGCTGAGCGGAACCGGTGCACTGCTTGAGACAGTTGCCGGACGTTTCGGTAAATCGCTGGGCGGTCTTGCGCCTGATATTTCTCGCGAGAACACGCGCAAGGAAAGCATGGACCGCGCGCTTCGGGCGCTCATTGAACTGGCGGTAGTGGAGCTAGCCAAACGACGCAGTGAATGGAGCGTCGACTGAGCCCCGACCCCGGAAAACCGAAACGCTCAAGCCACTCTGTCGACGGCACGTAGACGCGCTTCCTGATCGCACCACCCATTTACCCTGAAAGGACATTATGAAATCTCGCACTCAACCGTTCCGCTTAATCTTATGCCCACTAAGTGCACTCATCGTTGCGTTTGCAAGTACCGCAGCGAGCGCCGACCTGATAACAGGACCCGCCAGAGTGAACACTGGCCCCAACAATCCGGTGCATAGCATCGTCGATATCCAGCTCGAACAACTGGATCTCAAGTCATCAAGCGGGGGCGGTACGTTCGCGCGTCCACAGATCCGCAACGCGTCCAGGACTGCTGTCAGCCTGCTCATCGAAGTCACGCTCGTACGCACCCGTAAGCTCGATGTAATCGTCAACAACGCGCCGCTTAAGCTGACTGAGCGAACGACTATCCCCGCCCAAACTCAAATGAGCATAGATCTTTTGCTGCCGTTGACCACCTGCGCAAGCGTGACCGTCAAAGTCACGCCCGACAAAAATGTGATCGATCTGAATATGAACAACAACACCAAGTCCATCGCGCTTCCATGCCCGCTATAGATTCAGCATCGTCCGCACGGTGCGCCAGCTCACTCACGCACCCACCGGCATTCGACAGCGTCGTACTCGGGTCGCGCGTCGTGTGCGTTCTTGCATCGCAATGAATACACACTGCAAAGCTTCGCTCGTGTCGGGGGGACGCCGCTGTTTGCGTCTACTGCTTGCCACGTCGCACTCTGCGTCGTATTAACAGGAGAATCACCATGACGTTTTACTCGCTTCGTCGCGCCCTGGCACTCGTCGCCACCAGCCTGTCCGTCGCGCTCATGCTGCACCCCGTGCTGTCAACGGCCGCCAGTACCGAAGTGCCGACCGCTGACCTCGCGGGGCTCTCTGACCCGCCGGGGCTCAAACGCTACACCGGTAGCGTGCTGATTTATCGCGATGACGTCGCCTACGACGAAATCGAATTTCCCGCAGGCAAAGCGCTGCGCGCTGAAGGTATCGCGATTAAAACATCCAAGGCACTCTCGAGCAGCGGCAAACGCGCGCTCGCGATGTACATCACGCCCGCGGGCCGTAGCAGTCTGGAGGTCATCCGCAGCTATCAACAGGATTTGCGCGCCGAAGGTTTTGAGCCGGTGTTTGAATGTGCTGGTCTCAGCTGCGGTGAGGGCTATGACGCAATCATGCCGAGCCACGGCAGCAGCTTTACTAATTTCTACATCGGCAAAGACTTCGACACAAAAGTGACGCACTTCTCGCCTGCGGGCTGTGCTGGCGGAAATTTCATAACCAATTTTCGTTACGCGCTGCTGCAGCGCCCTACCGACAAGCACGTCGTCGCGGTAACAGCGTACAACTCGGGTGCCGTGGGGATTTACTGCAAAGAAAAAGACTTTCAGGCGCGGGTCAGCATGTTTGTTGTTCGCGTTCAACCTGCTGCGCGCGAGCAAAATATGATCGCCGTCAGCGCCAAAGAAATGAGCGACGCGATGACCACCACCGGTCGCGTCGCGCTGTACGGCATCTTTTTCGACACAGGCAAAGCCGACATCAAGCCGGAATCAAAAGCAGCGCTGACCGAGATTGCCAACCTCATGAAATCGCAACCGCAACTGAAGCTGCATGTGGTCGGACACACCGACAGTCAGGGCAGTATCGATTCAAATTTCGACCTGTCGAAGCGTCGTGCGTTCGCCATCAAGGCAGTGCTGGCGTCGCAATATGGCGTCGCGGAAGCGCGTACTGCAGCGCATGGCGTGGCTCACCTCGCACCGATTGCAAGTAACAATGATGAGGCAGGGCGCGCAAAGAACCGGCGAGTTGAGTTGGTGCCGTTTTGATGGGTGTTTGCGAATGGCACGAAATCGAATCAGCTTTTTCGTGAAACGCCCATTGAATAGGGGGTAATCGTTAATTACGCCAAAAGTCGATATGTAGCCTTTTATGCGCTTAACCCGCTATCGAATATTCTTCTTGCATAAAAGCTGTAACTATATTTTGCTGGCGCGGACAACCCATGCACAATGCGGGCAAGAGAGGTTTCTTTGCAGCCCACATCCAGTTCAGCCAAGCCCGAACCCGCCACGGCTACCGTCCTCGTGCAGCGCGCTGCCGCAGGCGATGCAGATGCCATGCGGGCATTGTTTACCAGCCTTTATCCTGATCTCAAACGGCTGGCGCGCGCTCGGCTCGCGCAATTCGGCGGCGTAACCGGGCTCAACGCGACGGCGCTGGTGCACGAGGGCTTTATGCGTATGGCTGAGCGTGAGGGCTTGCACGGGCAGACGCGCTTGCAGTTTTTCGCCTATGTCGGCAAGGTGCTGCGCTCCATCGTGATTGATTTTGTGCGTGATCGTGATGCCCAAAAGCGCGGCGGCGGCGTGACCTTGCTCACCCTGTCGCACGCCGATTCGATGCCTGCGCCGTGGATGGATGCGACTGATCTGATTGACCTTGATCGCGGGCTGGAGCAATTGCGCGCTTTTGACGAACGGCTGTATCAGGTGGTGGAAATGCATGTGTTCTCCGGTATGTCGTGCATCGAAATTGCAGCTGAAGTTGGCGTTACTGAGCGCACTGTCAACCGCGATTTGGCGAAAGCGCATGCGCTCTTGGCGCAGGTGATGGGCGGCGCGGCCGCGCATCCACCGTCGGAAAAATAGCAACCGCTGTGGTGTCGGGACTGACCCCGTGTTTGCGTCCATCCATCGATGAATACTCCGTTTAACGTCCGCAGCGAATCGTGGCCGCGCCTGTCGGCCTTGCTGGACGAAGCGTACGAACTTGACGCCGCCGCGCGCGCGGCCCTGATCGCAACAATCAGCGCGGAAGACGCCGATCTCGGCCACGAGCTGGCGCGCCTGCTGGCACCGATGCACATGGCCGACACGCCGCCCGCCATCGCATCCAACGTGCTGTTCACGTCGCTATTGAACGATGCGTTCACCACCGAGGGTCTCCGCGACGCACCGGACAACGCTGGCCTCGCGTTTGGCGGCTGGACGCTGAGCGAAAAAATCGGTCAGGGTGGCATGGGAGAAGTGTGGCGCGCGGTGCGCAGCGACGGCATGTTTAAGGGCACGGCAGCGATCAAGCTACTGCGCAGCGATCTCCCGGCTGACAAGCTGGCCGCGCGGTTTGCGCGTGAGCGCGCGGTGCTGGCGCGACTGAACCATCCGAACATTGCGCGATTGCTTGATGCGGGTGTGGCCAACGATCAAGCGTTCATTGTGCTGGAGCTGCTGCACGGATTGCCGCTGCTAACGTATGCCACAACGAACGCGCCGACGACCGCAGATCGGGTACGCCTGATTCGCGATTTGACCCGCGCTGTGGAGCATGCGCACAGTCAACTCGTGCTGCATCGTGACCTGAAACCGTCGAACGTATTGGTGACGGAAAACGGCACCGCGAAACTCCTCGATTTCGGAATTGCGGCGGCGTTGGATGAAGCCACGCAAAATGAAACAACGGCAAATTTGACGCAACTCACCGGACGTGGATTGACGCTCGAATATGCCGCGCCCGAGCAGATTCTGGGTGAGCCAACGGTAGCCGCGAGCGACGTGTATTCGCTTGGCGCGATGTTGTTTCATCTGCTGGTCGGGCAGCGACCGTTCGCCGTAAGCGCGAACCGCGCGGCGCTTGAATATGCGGCGGTGCATACGGAAGCGCCAAGAGCGTCGCAGGGGGTGCTTCGCTCGGCCCCCCCGGTTGCCGAGGCGGAGGGGACGGAACCGCTGGCACACAACAACGCGGATGCAATTGCGCCGCCTGTGGACGCCGCAAAACTCAAAGGTGACCTCGACGCCATCATTGCCAAGGCCCTGCGCAAATCACCGGCCGAACGCTACGCGACCGCGAGCGCATTCGCTGCCGACCTCGATGCATGGCTCGCGCAAACGCCAATCTCCATCAGAGCCGAAGACCGCAGTTATCGCGGCAAACTGTGGATCAAACGCAACTGGGCCCTGGCGACGCTGGGCGCGATTGCGGCCACTGCTGTCGGCGTCGGATTCGGTGCCAGCCTGTGGCAACGCAACGTCGCCATCACAGCCACAGCACTCGCGCAGCGCGAAGCGGCACAAGCGTTTGTCGAGCGCGCACGCGCCGAGGATGAGGCGTCTCGCGCAACCAAGGTCGCCGACTATCTGGGCGAGCTGATTCAAAGCGCAAGCCCTGACAAACACCAGGGCAAATGGCCCACCGTTCTGACGTTGTTGGAACAGTCCGAGAAGGATCTGGATCGGCAGTTTGCCGATGACCCGAAGACGCAGGCGATGTTGCTCAAACGCATGGCCGAAACCAACGACGCACTCAATCGCGATACCGTAGCGCTTGCGCAGCTTCAGCGCTTGCAGCAGATCGTGGCGGCCATCGAGCCTGCCGATTCCGATAAGGCGCTTGACGCGCAGCGGCACACCGCGCAGTTGCTGCGCCGACTGAATCGACATGTCGAAGCGCTCGCGATTGAAGAGCCGTTGCTGCCAAAATTCGCGACGCGCTATGGCCGCAACAGCGAGCAATACGCCGATCTGCAAATGGGTATTTCCGATTCTCTCGCGGGCGTGGGCCGGATGGCGGAGGCGAAGGGTGCAATGGCCGACGGCGCGGCGATCATGACGCGTTTATATCCCGACGATCTGGGCAAACGCGTTGATCGGGTGAACGACGCCACGGTGCTGCTGACGCGCCGCGCAATGTGGCGCGAGGCGCTTGACACGTTGGCAGCCGTGGAGGCCAATCTCCCCGCGTTCTCGAAACTCGGCGGCTCTCGTGGTCGCGACGCGCTGATAATGCGCCGCAATCTGGAGGCAATGCGCATCCGCATTGGCCGCTACGACGGCGTTGAGCAGCGACTGCAAGGTATCCGTCAAGAACTTGACACGCTGCTCGGGACAGACAACGCGCTGTCGATTGGCGCGCTGGATTTGCTGGGCAGTCTTGCCTGCGAAACCGGTCGCTTCGCCGATTGCCTGAGCATCAGCAATGCGCTGATTGATGCGCTGGCGCGGCAGGCGGGTAAAGATGGCACGGCTGCAATTCTTGATGAAAAAATCACGCGGCTGCACATCGTTCAAATGCTCGGCCAATCACCGCAGCCATCTGCAAAAGCGCAGCTTGAAGGCTACGTCAGAGCGCTGCCACCATTGATGCGCGACGCCAGCGCCAGACGTGCGGCAACGTATCGCAAGGTGTCCGACGCGGCGACCGCTGGGGGACTGTTTGCGCTCGCTGATGTGGCGCAGCAACGCGCTCGCGACGATCTGACTGCGATAAAAAACACAAATCCCGAACTCGCGGCTCAGGTCAATCGGGCAGCGGCACTCACGGCTTTTGCGCGCGGCGATCCAAAACGCGCGGCCGATTTGCTGGGCGAACGATTCCGCGTGTATGAGCTTGCAGGCGAAGGCGATTCGCCACGGCGCGCCACGCTGTGGCTGCAACGCGCGCTCTACGAAATCGAATTCGACTCCGTCGCTGCCAGAAAATCAATCGCTGAAAGTCGGGCAATATTTGATCGCGTCGGTGGTCCGCAACCGCAGTTCAAAGCGCTGCTTGCGTACGGGGACGCGCGAATCGCAGGTAATGCAGGCGCAATTGTCGCGGCACAGAACGCGGTGGATCGTGCGTATTTGCGCCCGAACACGCGCAACGGAAACACGCCGTGGCGTGTGCCGCTATTGTCGAGTTTGTAAGACCCGCTTCGTCCCATCTTGAAACGCTTGCAGGTGCGGGTAGCAACGCCGCCGCTGTCCGCTCGGTTGATGACAAAACAGAGCTCCATGTCGGGAACACCCCGCATTTGTGTCTACCGCTCAGCACGTCGCATTTTTCGCCGTGCCCCCAGGAGAACCATCATGAGGCTCACTTTAGTTCGTCGCGCCCCGACGCTTGGCGCTGCCGCATTTTTTGCATCGCTCTCGCCGCTGTCATCGCCAGCACAAGCAACCAACACCGGCGTTCCCGCCGCCGACCCCGAGCCGAGCGGCTCCGGCGGTACGATCACCGACGAATGTCGCGCAAGCGAAATCCGAAGCAGTACAACACGCCCAGATACGCAAATCCGCCCAGCGCAAACAGCGCTGCGAGCATGGACGAGCGCGGGATTTCAGCGGTACTCACCCACCACGCATCAGCCGGTTTGGCGAATAAAATGATCACCGCAGTGCAGGCCGTCGCAACAAAAAGCTGCCACCCGTAGCGCGACCATCCCGCTTGCGGTTCATACAACCCACGGGCCCGCAAACCGCGATACAACCACCATGCATTCAAGAGCGCGCCCAAGCTAATCGACAACGCGAGCGCCGCGTGTTTGTAGTCCGGTGCGTAGCGCTCGAACACGATGTGCACGAAAAGCAAATTGAACAGCTGCGTAATGATCAGCACCCGGATCGCGATCTTTACCGGCGTCTTCGTGTCCTGCTGGGCATAGAACGCCGGAGCGAGGATCTTGATCCAGACGAGCGCTACGATCCCCACTGCGTAAGCGACTACGACCGGACCGGTCTTCAATGCGTCCGCTCCGGTAAACGCACCACGCTGCAATAGTGTCGCGACCATCGGCGTTGCCAGCACGCCCATCACGGCCATCGCTGGCAAAGTCGCGATCAACGCGAAGCGCATGCCGTAGTCGAGCAATTCGCCATAGCCGCGCTCGTTTTTCTCGTTCCGCAGCACGCCAAGCGCTGGCAGGATGACCGTCCCAATCGCCACCCCCAGAAGCGCCGTGGGCAACTCCATCAAACGGCCCCCCTTGTTCAACCAGCTCACCGACCCATCCCCAAAAAATGACGCGTAATTGCTGTTGATTAATTGACTGGCCTGCGCAACGGAAACGCCCAAAATTGCA
>JANXNO010000371.1 GCA_025354075.1 Burkholderiales bacterium
CGAGGGCTAGATTCTGCTAGCGACTTTGGCGTGAAATGCCCATGCGATGTGGGCATAGCTGGCAGTTTAGTCAATAGTCGACAAGCGGTTTTCAGCCCGTTACACCTAGATCCGCCGGGCTTTTCAGGGAAAAGCTGATTACCAGAATACGGTGGAATCAGCATCAGCCTAAACAGCCGCTACCCGCCTGCATCGGCGGACATTTCACGGTGTCGTAGCTGCAATACACGCAGCAATCGCCCGCTTTGGGCAACGCCACCGCATGGCAATGCGCGCATTCCCAGAAGCCCGCTGGCAGTACGGGCAGGTGATCGTCGATTGCGCATTGACGGTTGCCAAGGTCAATCCAGCAAGTACGGGCCGAGGACAGCAAAGCCAACCCCGATCACATAGATCGCCAGCGAGACGAAATAAATCACGTTCGACACGCGACGCTGCCGTGAGCAGGCTGCGGCGAACGCCGGATCCGCCGGACACGGCAGAAACCGCGCCCGGTATTGCAGATAACCGGCCACGGCGAGCATGATGCCCGCGCCAATGAACACTGGCGTTTTGTGCTCCGACACCCATACGATCTGCGGCCCTGCGCCGACCACGGTCGCCAGCGCCGCGCCCGCACCGATTGCGACCAGCAGCGCTGGCAGCGCGCAGCAAAGCAGCGTGCTGGCGCTGGTGAAGATCGAGAACCACGTCAGGCGAGTGCCGATCCGCTGCTCGTTCGTTGCATCCATCAGGTTTTCTTGGCTTTGGTCGCGGCGCGGACGTCCGCGATGGATGCGCTAACGCGTTCGATTGTTTTCACCTCGTAGCCAGAGTCAGCGATCTGCGCCTTGAGCACTGCATCGTCGAGCGTCTGGCCGGTCTTTTCAGACACCGCGACGATCTTGTTTTCGAGGCTGACATAGACGTCGGCGGTCGCCTGGTTAGCGCGCATTTTCTTCTCGATGGAACTGGCGCAAAAGCCGCACACCATGCCGTCCACCTTGATCTTCAAAGTGTCGGCAAACGATGCCTGCGCACCGAATGCAGCCGCAATGAAAAGAGTGATTAAGGAAAAGTTTTTCATGTTGAACTCCTGAATGGCAATACTAAAAGAGATGCATTACGTTGACAAAAATATCCTTGCGATTGGCGCGATTCACGCTCACGCCCGCATCGATCCACCAGTCCTTTTTGAAGAACCGGACAAACGGCGTCAGCTCCATTTGCGTCTCGCCGGTGCGCCGCTTGACCTGCATGCCGCCCCAGCTCGCCACGTCCTCGTAGTCCGCCAGATAGGGTGCCAGCATCGCCTGCACGACCACTTCATTCCATGCGAACGCAGAGTTTTTGTAGCCATGCCATGACACGCGTCCGTAAACACGACGCGTTTCGTAGTCCGCCCAAACACCGCCGTGAACACCGTAACGCGTGCCATCGAAAGTATTGCCCGTAGCTACCAGCGGACCTGCGAACACATACGCGTTGCCGATACCGTCCTCGTTGTAGACGCGCCCGACGAGTTTCGTCGCCTGCGCATGCGCCACTTTCCAGCGGTAACTGCGCAACGTATCGGTCATGTTGCCAACGCCGACGGCAATGCTCGTGTCGCGCGTCACGCCATGCGACACCTCGAACATCGATTCGGTGGGCGAATACATGCCCATCACCATCGTCGAGTCCTTAGGGATGAAAAATCCAGCATATGCGCTGGATGCCAAGGCAGCCGCAATCAACGCAGTCGTAACCCGTTGCCATCGACGCATCGAAAGCAAAAACTGTTGCTTCATAGAAGCCTCCCAAACTAAAAAATCAGGCGCAGTAACCCAACCGGGCCGCTGCCGCGAAGTGATCTATGTCAGGAGGAAGTGTCGCGGCGGTGGCGTATCCGGCACCGGCGACCGCGTGGAAAACGAGGTCATACTGGTCGGCGGACTAATTGCCACAGGCTTGATAAACGTGGGCACCACTGTGTCTGGCGCGAGCACAGAAAGCGCGGCAAACGCACACAAGGCTTTCATGTCACAGCCGCAACCCGCGTCATCAATATCGGCTGAAGTGGCTTGCGTTGTGTTGGCCTGCGACTGGGCCGCATTCGTACCGGCGACCGCCGTCAGATGCAGCGAGCCCGCAAGGCGCCCCGCTTGCGCACTGGTTGCACAAATTTGCGCAAACACGGTCATCGGAAGCCACACCAGAGCAGCCAGGACAACAAGTTTGCGGAAGCGATGCCAAGAGTGCATGGCGCTAGGATAACGCAATCGTCCTAAAGTTCGACGTCGATGTATCGGCGCGGTGCAACGCACCTGGCAACAGCCGTAATCCGCAAATCACGGCTGTTGCAAAACTGAATCGCTAGGCTGCTGCCGCCTCAGTCTTGCGTAACGATGCCTTGCGCTCATGCTCTTTCAGGAAGCGTTTGCGCAGACGAATTGTCTTGGGTGTGACTTCGACCAGTTCGTCGTCTTCGATGAATTCGACGGCGTATTCGAGTGTGAGCTTGACCGGTGGGGTCAGGATCATGTTGTCGTCTTTGCCCGCCGAGCGCACGTTGGTGAGTTTTTTCTCTTTAATCGGGTTGACCACCAGGTCGTTGTCGCGGCTGTGGATG
>JANXNO010000390.1 GCA_025354075.1 Burkholderiales bacterium
TTCATCGGCATCCAGTTGCGCACCGCCTGAAACCCGGAATGCATTTCGGCACACGCGCAACGTGCGTGAGCGCGGGCAACGGTATCGACGGGCCACATGCCTGAATGCCGCTCGGCGAGGTATTCGGCAATGGCGAGTGAGTCCCAAACTTTCACATCACCATCGACCAGCACCGGTACACGCGCGTTTGGCGAACTTTTGCGCGAGGTGATTTCCGCCGCGAATTCCGGCGTGTCGAACACGTGGCGCTCTTCAGTGAACAGAACGCCGAATGCGTGCAAAAGCAGCCACGGACGCAACGACCAGGAGGAGTAGTTTTTGTTGCCGATTAGGAGGGTGTAGGGCATGGATGTATCTTTGTGATTGGTCGGGCGACTACTTTAGGGGCTCTGCGTTTTCGATGATTGCAAAATTTGCGGGGAAGACTGTAGGGTGGGCAGCCCCTGCCCACCGTGGCTTGGCACTGCTGAAGTGGTTGTTCCGTCGAGCGTTGGTGGGCACGGGGGTGCCCACCCTACGACACAGTTCTTACCGCATCGGAATCGTTTTCCCCGGATTCATGATGTTGTGGGGATCTAACGCCTGCTTGATGGTGCGCATCACGTCAACGCCCTCCCCGTGTTCGGCTTTCAACGCGTCAAGCTTGTGAATTCCAATACCGTGCTCGCCGGTGCAGGTGCCGCCCATGCCTATTGCTATGTGCGCGATGCGATCTGCCGCGAGTTCAGCGCGACTGCGTTCGTCAGCGCTATTCGGGTCAAACGTGATCAGCACGTGAAAGTTTCCATCACCGACGTGGCCAACGATCATGCACACCAGATCACTTTTGGCGACTTCCACTTTGGCTGCCATCACGCTATCCGCAAGACGCGAAATCGGCACGCACGTGTCGGTCGAAAACGCCTGCTTGCCCGGGATGTAGTTCATACCCGCCCAGTAGGCATCGTGCCGCGCTTTCCACAGCTTGGTGCGATCTTCCTGCTTGTCGGCAAAGCGGTAATCGCTGCCGCCGAAATCAGCGGTGATCGACTTCATCTGCTCGATCTGTTCAGCCACGTACGCGTCGGTGCCGTGAAATTCCATAAACAACGTGGGCTTGGGCTCGAAGCCTTCGAGCTTGCTGTACTGAATGCAGGCCTTCATCTGTACGTCATCGAGCAGCTCAATGCGCGCCATCGGTATGCCAAGCTGCATCGCGGTGATCACTGCATTGACCGCTTCGCGCAGGTCATCAAATTGACACACGGCCGCACTGATCCGCTCCGGCACGCCGTAAAGTTTGAGCTGAATTTCGGTGACGATACCGAGCGTGCCTTCAGAGCCTATGTAGAGACGCGTCAGATCGTAGCCCGCGCTTGACTTTCTGGCACGAGTACCGGTTTTGATAATGCGTCCATCGGGCGTCACCACCGTCAAGCCGAGAATGTTTTCACGCATGGTGCCGTAGCGCACCGCATTAGTCCCACTAGCACGTGTGGCAGTCATGCCACCGATGCTTGCGTTCGCGCCCGGATCAATCGGGAAGAACAACCCAGTGTGACGAATGTCCGCATTCAACTGCTCGCGCGTAACACCCGCCTGCACGCGACAGTCGAGATCTTCGGCGTTGATTTCCAGCACTTTTGCCATGCGCGACAGATCCAGACACACGCCGCCGTATAGCGCTTTCAGATGGCCTTCCAGCGAGGTGCCAGTGCCATAGGCAATGACCGGGATGCGCGCCTGATTGCAGAGCTTCAGGATGCTGGCGATCTCTTCGTTGGTTTCGGGGAAGACGACGACGTCCGGCAAGCCCGCATCCTGCATGCCTTCGCCATGGCTGTGCTGCTCGCGAATTGCATGAGTAGTGATTGTGCGGTCGCCGTAGGAGGCGCGCAGTGAGTCCACCGTTGCTGCGACTGCGGTTTCTGTGGGGCGTTCGAAAGTCAGTGTCATATCTTTTCCTATCTTTATCCCCTCTCCCGCGAGCGGGAGAGGGTGCCCGAAGGGCGGGTGAGGGTGTCGCGGCTGAACAGCGATCTTTTCTGTGCCAGCACCACCCTCACCCCAACCCTCTCCCGCCTGCGGGAGAGGGAGTTAAAACCTCGGCAACTCCGCAAACGGCATCGGCTTACCTTGACCAATCCGCATCTTGCCAAACTCGGCGCAACGATGGAGCGTCGGCACCGCCTTGCCGGGATTCAGCAATCCGTGCTCATCGAATGCGTGCTTGATCTCGTGCATACGGGTCAACTCTTTTGGCGAAAACTGCACGCACATTTGATTGATCTTTTCAACGCCGACGCCGTGTTCACCAGTGATCGTGCCGCCGACTTCTACGCAGAGTTCGAGAATCTCGGCACCAAATTCTTCCGCACGTTCCAGTTCGCCCAGAACGTTGGCGTCGAACATGATCAGCGGATGCAGATTGCCGTCGCCCGCGTGAAACACGTTGGCGCAGCGCAGGTTGTATTTGATCGACAGCTCGGCAATCACGTTCAACACGCGCGGCAATTGCGCACGTGGAATGGTGCCGTCCATGCAGTAATAATCTGGCGAAATTCGACCGGTCGCAGGAAAGGCGTTTTTGCGACCGCTCCAGTAGCGCAGGCGCTCCGCTTCGTTCTGCGACACCTTGATGTCGGTCGCGCCCGCGTTGCGCAGCACTTCCGAAACACGTGCCATTTCATCGGCGACTTCTTCCGGCGTGCCGTCGCTTTCGCAGAGCAAAATCGCGGCGGCGTTGAGGTCGTAGCCCGCATGCACAAAGCCTTCCACTGCTTCGGTCGCGATTTTGTCCATCATTTCCAGCCCCGCTGGAATGATGCCCGCCGCGATGATGTGACCGACCGCTGCGCCCGCCGCTTCGACGCTGGCGAATGACGCCATCGCGACCTGCGCGAGTTGCGGTTTCGGTGTGAGTTTGACGGTGACCTCGGTGACGATGCCGAGCAAGCCTTCGGAGCCGATCATCAGCGCGAGCAGGTCGTAACCCGGCGCGTCTAACGCGTCAGAACCCAGCTCCACAATTTCGCCCGTCATTAAAACCACGCGCAACTTGCGAATGTTATGTACCGTGAGTCCGTACTTCAAACAATGCACGCCACCGGAATTTTCGGCGACGTTGCCGCCAATCGAGCACGCGATTTGCGATGACGGGTCGGGCGCGTAATACAAGCCGTACTGCGACACCGCCTCAGAGATCGCGAGATTGCGCACGCCCGGCTGTACGCGCGCCGTGCAGGCGAGCGGATCAATGTCGAGCATGCGCATCATTTTTGCCGTTGAAAGCAACAACGCGTCCGGGCTTGGCATCGCGCCGCCCGACAAGCCCGTACCTGCGCCACGCGCGACTACCGGGACGCGATGCGCGTGGCACTGCTTCATCACCGCGGCGAGCTGCGCCTCATCGGCGGGCAGCGCGACGCACTTGGGCAAGGCGCGATACATCGACAAGCCGTCGCACTCATAAGGACGCATGTCCTCTTCTGCGATTTTCAAATTTTCTGCAGGCAATAATGCGGCGAGCGCTTCAAAAAATGTGGCGGATTGCATGGCTAGTTCTCGTTCAAATTCAACGCTAGCTTACGCTCATCGTTGCGCGCTTGCAGACGAATGTTGACGCGATCAATGGCGCGCTGTACGTGTGCATGCGAGAGGTCTTTCGCGAGCGTTGCGTCGCCCGATTCAATTGCGTTCAAGATCGAATGATGATCAACCTGGCCGAGCTCGGTGATGCCGACGCTGTAGCCCGCGTGATCCCAGGTGACCTTGCGTGATGCGGAAAATTGCGCGCCCAAAAACTCGACGAATTTGGCGAGCTGCGCGTTATGCGTCGCCGCGGCAATCGCATTGTGAAAGGCGTCATCCACGTCCGAGCCGTCAACGCGGGCCGCAATCGCACGATCCATCGCTTCGACGGCGTTGCGAATCGCCGTGACCTCGTCTGGCGTGCGGCGTGCGGCAGCTAATTCGGCCGCGCCCGATTCGACGATTTGTCGCAGTTCGAGCATTTCGCGCTCGGCGATGTCGACACTATTGGCGTCCTGCGCGGACGTATGACCCGCAACCGAGGTCGCTCGCGTGTCGGCGATGCGAAAGGCAGAAATCTTGTTGCGATCCGCGACAAACGCACCTGCCCCCTGCCGCGATTCGATGCGACCGTCGGCCTTGAGACGTGCGAGCGCTTCACGAAGTATGGGACGCGATACACCAAACGATTCAGCGAGCGCTTTCTCGGTCGGCAGCTTTTCTGTGCTTCGCCACAAACCCATATCCAGTTGCAGCAGCAATTGCCGATAAGTCTCGTCGGCGAGCGACTGCGGGCGCACGACCGCATTCAGCGCATTTGCCGCGTGCTCAAAGCTCACAGATAGAGTCTGGTTGTCTGACAGCATGACCTAAAGCATAGCGGAAATGGCCCGCCAAGCGAGGTATTTTCGTAAATTTTTTTATCAGCTTTATGATTTAGCCCTTATTCAATATGGGCTTAACCAACATTAACGGCTAAGTCGATTTTGTGGAATTTAGTGCGCTGTGCCCATGCTGAATGGCATTTTCAGCCATAAGGTGTAACCTGCACAAGTGAATATCAAAAGCGACAAACACTATGTGCAACACCGCATTCAACTCAGTCGCAAGCCAATACAGGCTTCATTCTCGCCCTTCCGCGCGAAGGCAGTGGATCGGAATCGTGAGCTGGCGCAATCGCAGCGAACGCAAGTAGGCGTGGTCGAGCGCTGGATTCCGGTTCGCAGGCGAGGATGTCGGCGCGATGAAACCTGACGTTCGCCATGTCCTAGCCATAAGCACGTTCTTGTAGCAGCGGCTTGCCGCGACCAGCATGATCGATTCAATGCCAACGATCAACGCACCTTTCGCTCAGCTACAGCCCCCGCCGCAACCACCGCCGCCTCCGCCATCGCCGCCGCCCCCATCGCTGCCGCCATCACTCCCGTGATGCCCGTCGCCGCCTGTGGTGCCACTATCACCGCCGCCGTCGCCCGACGACGCCTGCATTTGCTGGTAGCGTTTTTCAAACTCGCTGTAGTCGTTTGCCGTGTAGGTGTTGCCGCCAGGTACACCCAGCGTTTGGTCAAGATTGAACAGATCGCGACCGCTGAGGGCCGCCGCACCGGCTACGCCCGCGACGCCAACCAGCGCGGCCCCACCCACGAGTCCCGCACCCAGCCCATATGTGCGGGCAAGCCCATCTTTCTGCGCCTTGTCGCCGCTGCTGTTCGGCGTGTGATGCAAAAATCGACCGAACGCTTTATCACAAAAATCGGCGTAGTTTTTGGTGAGCAGGATGAACTCGTGCCATGCCGTGTCAACCGCCTGGCTCGGCATGCCGAGCTGCGTGCGCGGGTTGGCGGCGACGAGCTGAAACCACACGCGCAGTCCCTGCAAGATCATGCCGACCTGGTCACCAGAGAGATCGGGGTAGGCTTGGTCAAGCTTGAATCGCAGACTCGTGGGGAACACATAGTTAGCGATGTAATTGGCGCGCTCGATACGCAGTTGCGCGTTGCGCCGACGAGTGCGAACGGCCCACACGATCAGTGTGACGCACAGCGCGATGCCGAGAACGAGGGGTGTTGTCATCTTTTTCTCCCGTATTTTTTGTTATGTGGTGAGTGACGCTTCTTTTGCTGTAATGAAACACGTAAATGATGGCAAGATTGTGACAGCCGCATAATCGCAGATCAAGACAAACAGGGGGAAACATGAATGCAATTGATTTGACAGGCCGCGTAGCCGTCATCACCGGCGGCGCGCGCGGCATCGGCTATGCGGTAGCCGAGCGGTTTATCGCGAGCGGTGCGAAGGTCGCCGTCTGGGACATTGACGTGGAGACCACTGCTGCGGCAGCGACAAAGTTGGCCAACGCAACGGCAGGCATTGTGGTCGATCTCACCGATGAGACCGCGGTTGCAGCAGCAACACAAACCACGATGGACGCATTCGGGCGCATCGACATTCTGATCAACAGCGCGGGCATCACCGGTCCCAACATGAAGACGTGGGAATACACACCGGCTGACTTCCGCAAAGTGATCGATGTGGATCTGGTCGCGCCGTATCTGGTGTGCCGCGCTGTGGTGCCGCACATGATCAAAGCCGCTTATGGTCGTATCGTGAATATCGCGAGCGTGGCGGGCAAAGAAGGCAACCCGAACGCACCGGCCTACAGCGCCGCAAAAGCCGGTTTGATTGGGCTCACCAAGTCATTGGGCAAAGAACTGGCAATGACTGGCGTGGCTTGCAATTGCATCACGCCTGCCGCCGCACAAACCGAAATGTTCGCGCAAATGTCGGCTGAGCACATTGCGTACATGAAGTCAAAAATCCCGATGAACCGCTTCGTGCTGGTCGAGGAAATCGCCGCGATGATCGCGTGGTTGTCGAGCGAGGAATGCTCGTTTACGACCGGCGGCGTGTTTGATATTTCCGGTGGGCGGGCGACGTACTGATGTCAGTGCATTTGTGGGAGCAGCTCTGCCGCGACCAGCCTCCACTAGGGAGATTGGGTCGCGGCAGAGCCGCTCCTACAAAATAATTGATACGCGACTAATCGACCTTTGCGCCAGACGCCTTCACGACCTTCGCCCACTTATCAATCTCTGCCTTGATGTGAGCGGTGAACTGCTCTGGCGTATTGCCCACCGCCTCCGCGCCCTGCCCGGCGAGCCGCTCTTTCATCTCGACCGTTTGCAATGATTTGGCAATCGCCTGTGACAGCTTGTCGACGATGTCTTTCGGGGTTCCCGCAGGAGCCAACACGCCAAACCATGAACTCGCTTCAAAGCCCGGCAAGCCTGACTCCGCAATCGTCGGCACGTTAGCCAATGCGGGGGACCGTTTGCTGCTGGTCACGGCAATCGCTTTCAACTTGCCACCACGAATGTGCTGCATCACGGACGGTGCGTTGTCGAACATCACGTTCACTTGCCCGCTCATCACATCGGGCAGCGCAGCCGATGAACCTTTGTACGGCACATGGGTCATCTGCACGCCTGCCAACTGCTTGAACAATTCGCCCGACAAATGAATCGACGTGCCGCTGCCGCTTGACGCAAAGGTAATCGCGTCCGGCGCTTTTTTTGCGGCGTCGATGAGGTCTTTCACGCTCGCAATCGGGTATCCCGGCGCTGACACCAACACGTTGGGCACGCCCGCCACCAGCGACACCGGCACAAAATCCTTCACCGCGTCGTAAGGCATTTTTGGGTAGAGCGACACGTTGATGGCATGAGTGCCGACCGTGCCCATGAGCAAGGTATAGCCATCGGGCGCGGCCTTCGCAACATAGTCGGAGCCAATATTGCCGCCTGCGCCCGCCTTGTTGTCAACGATCACGGCCTGACCAAACGTCTTCTGCAAATCAGCAGCCACAGCGCGCGCCATGATGTCAGTCGTCCCGCCCGCAGGGAACGGCACCACCATTTTGATCGGCTTGTTCGGGTATTGCGCGTGGGCGGCGAGCGCGGCAGTTGCGAGAGCACCTGCCATCCATTTAGTCAAATGTTTCATCAAATTCTTCCTTAAATTCTGCGCGCATTCTGCACGCCTTTCACCTGCGACACCTGCGCCAGCGCGACGCGCAGTTGATCCATGCTCTTCACCTCGGCGGTGAATTTCATCTTCGCCATGAAATCACGTGTCAGCGTGTTGACTGCGGTGACGTTAATTTTTTCGCGAGCCAACACATCCGAAATATCGCGCAGCAGGCCTTGCCGATCGCTCGCCATCACTTCCACCTGCACGCTGAACAAATCGTTTTGCGCAGCGTCGCCCCAATCGGCTTCGATGATGCGCCCCGGCTCGGCGAGCGTCATTCGCACCACGTTCGAGCAATCGGCGCGGTGAATGGTGATGCCCTTGAGACGCGTCACAAAACCGACGATGGGATCAGGCGGCACCGGCTTGCAGCACTTGGCGAGGCCAGTCATGAGCTTGTCGACACCGACTACCAAAATGCCGCCACCACCGGACTTGGCGCGGCTTCTCGTGGTGTGAACTTCGCTCTCGCGCGACACTGGCTCTGGCGCGGCATCAAGCAGTCCAGCCGCCTTGCGAATCGCAACATCCAGATCGCGCGTCGTCAGTTCAGCGCGCCCTGCGGCGGCAAAAAATTCGTCCTGCGATTTGAAACCTGCGTCATGCGCCAGCTTGTCAAGACTCAACGCGGTTTGCCCATGCCGCTGCAAGTCTTTTTCAATGATCACGCGACCATGCGACAGCGTTTCGGCCAGCTCAAGTCCGTTGAAATATTGCCGCACTTTGGCCCGCGCGCGATGGCTGCGCAGGTAGCCCGTGTCCGGGTTCAACCAGTCGCGCGACGGCCCGCCTTCCTTGACGGTGGACACCTCAACGCGTTGCCCGTTTTTGAGCGGCGTATTGAGCGGCGCCATCGCGCCGTCGACCTTGGCACCGCGACAACGATGACCCAAACCGGAATGCACGGCGTAGGCAAAATCAATCGGCGTTGAGTCCTTCGGCAGATCAATTATCTTGCCCTGCGGCGTCAATACAAAAATGGTGTCATCAAACAACGACGCTTTGAACCCAGCCAGCAATTCGCCCGGCGATCCGAGCTCGTTGCCCCACGTCAGCAATTGACGCAGACTTGCAATCTTGCCCGCGTAGGCTTGCTCGGAATCCTTGGCGCCGTTGCCGCCTTCCTTGTAGCTCCAGTGCGCCGCGACGCCCAGCTCGCTCGCCTGATGCATCTCCTGGGTGCGAATTTGCACCTCCAGCGCGCGGTCGTGCGGGCCGAGCACGCTGGTGTGCAGCGAGCGGTAATGGTTGGCCTTGGGCTTGGCGATATAGTCGTCAAACTCACCCGGAATCGGCTGAAACATGCTGTGAACGATACCGAGCGTTGCGTAACAATCTTTCATCTCGGTCACGATCACGCGAATGGCGCGAATGTCGTACAGCTCTTCAATCGCGCAGCGCTTTCTTTGCAGCTTGTCGTAAATCGAATAAATGTGCTTCGAGCGCCCAGTGATCTCGCCCGTGATGCCCGCTTTTTGCAGCGCATCGCGCAGCACCGCTTTGGTCGTGTCGATGTAGGCTTCACGCTCAATGCGAGTCTCATCAAGATAGCGCGAAATGGCGTGATACTGTGTCGGTTGCAACAGCCGCAGCGATAAATCTTCAAGCTCCCACTTAATCTGCCACACGCCGAGCCGATTGGCCAGCGGCGCAAAAATATCCATCACCTGCCGCGCTTCGGCCTGCGCGCTCTCAGTGCGGCGAGCCTCGGTCGATAGCGCCGCACTGCGTAGCGAAACGAGCCGCTCGGCAAGCTTTATCAGCACCACGCGAACGTCGTCCACCATCGCCAGCAACATCTTGCGCAACGCTTCGGTTTGTTGCGCTTGCTGGGCGGGGGGTACGGTAACAGTATCGGCTGCTTTCGAAAGTCCCTGCATGCTCGCCATGCGATGCACGCCTACAAACAGTTGAGCGATGTTCGGGCCAAATGTTTCCAGCACCAGTGCCTCAGTGTCGGCATCGGCGGGGAGCGCGGTCAGATAGGCTGCGGCGATGCAATCGTCATCGAGCTTCAGTCGCTGCATGAGTTCGGCAGCAGCGACACCACGCAACGAAAGCGCAGGACCAACAAGGGAAGCAGTCCATGCCGCGATGTCAGGCGGTCGCT
This sequence comes from Burkholderiales bacterium, assembly GCA_025354075.1. Taxonomy (GTDB): domain Bacteria; phylum Pseudomonadota; class Gammaproteobacteria; order Burkholderiales; family Casimicrobiaceae; genus Casimicrobium. The sequence goes on from JANXNO010000390.1 coordinate 9,650, forward strand.
CGACTACCGGCGTGACGGGAGCTGGGGCGTTGGAAGCGGTTTGGCGCGGCATTTGGGAATTATGGCGGAGAACGCCAGCGCGCGTAAAAGCGGTGCCTGCGTGCCTGCGAGCCTGCGCTAAGACCTAATCCAGACAAAGGCTGCCATGCGTCCCGTGATCGGCTCGCGTCGATGCGAAAAAAATAATTCGGGTTGTTTGAACGTGCAATATTGGCCACCCGAAACATTGGTCACACCGATTGCACGCAGGCGCTGTTTTGCAATCGCGTACATATCGCAGAGAAATTTACCGGGCGTTGCTCGCGGCACAAAATGCTGCGCTGCAAGCGGATCATGCGCAACGAACGCAGCACGCACCTCTTCGCCCACCTCAAACGCCGTCGGGCCGATACACGGCCCCATCCAAGCAACGATCTGCTCCGGCGCGACGCGCAAGGCCTCGACGGTGCGCTCCAAAACGCCACCGGAGAGCCCACGCCAGCCCGCATGCGCAGCGCCCACCGCAGAGCCGTCGCGCGCTGCGAACAGCAGCGGCATACAGTCAGCCACTTTCACCGCGCAGACCAGCCCCGGCGTGTGACTGACCACCGCGTCGCCCTTGATTTCAGTTGCGCCGAGTGGGGTGTTTGCCGGAACCGATTCGGCATGATGAACTTCGGTGCCATGCACTTGGTACACCCAGCGAATATCGGCTTCGGGCACGCCCAGCGCAGCGGCAGTTAGGCGTTCGTTCCGAGTGACCGCCGTGCGGTCATCGGCTGTGGCGTAACCGAGGTTGAGCGAGTCGTAGGGTGCAACACTGACGCCGCCGTGGCGCGTCGTAATAGCCGCCTGAACGTCGTTCGGCGCAGCCCAAACGGGACGTATCAGCGACATGACCGATCAGTCACGCACATATATAACCTCGATACCATCCTCTTCAAAATCATCATCAAAGTCATCAACCTCAGGCACGTTGTCTCGCTGCGCACGCAGCGTCTTCAGCAGATATTTCATGTCGTTGGCGAGCGGCGCTACAAAGCGCATCGTCTTGCCGGTGACCGGGTGAACCAGCGTCAAGCGCCATGCGTGAAGCGCTTGGCGATCAAACATCACGTCACCGCGTTTGCCGTAGGTTTTGTCGCCTACGACCGGTCGCAAACCGCTCGCCATGTGCACGCGAATTTGATGGGTTCGCCCGGTCTCCAGCTTGCACTCCACCAGCGTGTAATGACGCCCGAGCAGCGCCGGTCCGCCGAAGGCTTCACGCGGTTTGTAGTGGGTCACGGCGGGCTTGCCGCCTACGACCACAATGGCCATTTTGGTGCGGTCTTTGCCGTGGCGGCCAATCGAGCCTTCAACCGTGCCGGGCTTTTTGATTTCACCATGTACCAGCGCCAGATATTCGCGCCCCGCCTTGCGCGACTGAAGTTGCCGCACGAGGTGCGTCTGCGCCTGCGGCGTTTTCGCGATCATCATCACGCCGCTGGTGTCTTTGTCGAGCCTATGCACGATGCCCGCGCGCGCCACGTTGGCGAGCGACGGCGCGTGATGCAAGAGCGCGTTCAGCAACGTACCATCGCGATTGCCCGCGCCGGGATGAACAACCAGCCCCGGTGGCTTGTTGATCACCAGCAAATGTTCGTCCTCAAACACGATATCCAGCGGGATGTCCTCGGCCTCAGCCTCAATCTCGCGCCTGGCCTCGGGCAGAGTGGCGACGATGCTCTCGCCGCCTTCAAGCTTTGACTTACCGGCACGTACGTCGCCGTCCACCAGCACATGGCCCTCGTCAAGCCACGCTTTGAGCCGCGCGCGCGAATGTTGCGGAAACAATTGCGCCAATGCGCCGTCCAGGCGCATACCAGCCATCGAAAATGGGATGATGATCGACTCTACCGCAGGATTGACCGTCGGCTCACTCATTGCGGCACCACTTTACCGTGTTGCAGGCGGCAGCTGGGACGGCACCTATAATCGTGCCCATATTAAACGTCCGGTCCATGTGACTTTCAGGGATTGCCATGCGCTTAACAGCGAAGCTTCAAAGTATTGTTCTCATCAGTGCAGCCAGCATTCTGCTCTCGGGCTGCGGGTGGTTCGGCGATAAGTTTGCCAAATCCGATGAACCGCAAAAGATGGCGGTGGAGCCATTGTATAAGCGCGCTAAAGATGCGCTGAACGCGGGCAACTTCGCCGAAGCCATCAAGCTCTACGAAACGCTGGAATCGCGCTTCCCGTATGGCGTGCAGTCGCAGCAGGCGATTCTCGACACAGCGTATGCCCAGTACAAACTAGGCGAACGGGCACAGGCTATCGCTGCGGCCGAGCGCTTCATCAAGCTCTACCCCAACCACGAAAACGTGGATTACGCGTATTTTGTGAAGGGTCTGGCCAATTTCATTGAAGATCTCGGTTTGTTATCGTTCATCGCCACGCAAGACTTGTCAGAACGCGACCAAAAGTCTGCCCGCGAGGCCTACGCTACGTTCAAGACGCTGGTTGAGAAATTTCCGCAGAGCCGCTACACGCCTGACTCGCGCCTGCGCCTGCGCTACTTGGTCAATGCGCTGTCACAAAACGAATCACACATCGCACGTTACTACTACAACCGCGGCGCGTATCAGGCCGCAATCAACCGCGCCCAAGCCTGCCTGACCAATTTTCCGAACACACCGGCCAATGAAGAAGCGCTGCGTGTGATTGTGCTGAGCTACAAAGCCATGGGCAACACGCAACTCGCCGCCGACACCGAGCGTATTTATCAGGCAACGTACAAAACCGCAGCGGTGGATTCCACCCCGGCTTGGTGGAAGTTTTGGTAGGCGGTATTTGTCGGGGGTTGAGGCGGTGAACGCTACGGTAACTGGCTTGACATAGCAAATTGCGGCTTTTGCCGCTCCCCCGGATCTGCAAATCGTCTGGCAGTAGCTTTTTCGCGAGACGCCCGATTAGCTTGGGCTTAACCTGTTAAAACCGCAATTATTGATTAATGCCGTTTATCGCGCTAACCCTATATGCAACAGGGCTATGACTGAAAAGTTAATCGCCGAAACAACCCCGATCCCCGCTGTCATCGTAACGCGCCGCGAAAGCCAGTTAGCTGGTAAACAGCGAACCGACCACCTGCGGGCTTGAGACTCGGTTTCGCGACCTTCTACCCGCAAGCGCACCAAGCGCTTTGGCTCTAACGGAAATCAGAACGACTGCACATCCGTGCCGCCGTTGCGCAAAAACAAATTGCGCAAAAGTCAGCGTGGCAATGTTCACGATGACAAGCGTGAAGAACAGAACGACGGCGCCGATTGCGCTGTACAACAGCACCTAAGACAGAGGCAGGGCTGGCGCGAGCTGCGAGCCTGCAACAGCGGCTAGCAATGACAACACACTGTTTGCTGAGTTTGGATGATTGCATTGTTGGCCTTTGTCATGAGTACAAACTTACCGCTGCTTCACGATGGATATTTCTCCGCAGGGATGGTTAATTGGCATCAAATGAAAATTTCGCCGCATCGTAGGCGCTGACGAAACAAGGATTCGAGAAAAACCGGTTCGGACCAATAGCCCGTCAAGCGCCACTTTTCTGCCAATCCCGCTGCCCCTCAAAAAACGCCGCGACATCGCCGCGATCTCGCGTGAATGGCATCGGTGGCAGGCTCGCCCGCAAAATCCTGCCGTAGCCTTTGGTCACCAGCCGATCATCGCAAATCGCGAGCACGCCACGATCAGTTTCCGAGCGAATCAGCCGCCCAGCGCCCTGCTTGAGAGACATGGCGGCTTGTGGCACTTGCCAGTCCATGAACGGGCTGCCGCCTTGCTCTTCCAGATGCTTCATGCGTGCGGCGAGTACCGGGTCGTCGGGCGAGGCGAACGGCAGCTTATCGATGACCACCAATGACAGCGCGTCCCCGGCCACGTCCACACCTTCCCAAAAGCTCTGCGAGCCAATGAGTACGGCGTTTCCGAGCGATCGGAAGCGGCGCAGCAGTTCGCCTTTAGGCGCGTCGTTTTGCGTGAGCACAGGGAAGTCGAGATCGCGCTCCTTGAGCAGTTGCGGGAACACTTCGGCGCACTGTCGCAGCGCACGCAAACTGGTGAACAGCAGGAAGGCGCGACCGCCGGAGATGGTGACCAGTTCCAGCGCCTCGGCAATCACCGATTGGGTGTGTTCGGGCGAGTTCGGTGGCGGCAAATTGCGTGGCACATAAATGCGGCCAGCGTTGGCGTAATCAAACGGGCTGGGCCAGCTTTGCGCTTTCGCGGTTTCCAGTCCCAACTGCCGCGTAAACAGCGAAAAATCGCCGCCCGCCGAGAGCGTGGCGCTGGTGAAAATCCAGCTACGGGCGCTGGCCTCGGTCTGCTTTTTGAAAATCTCGGCGACCGACAGCGGCGTGGCGTGCAACTGCCAGCCGTTGGCAGACACATCGGCCCAGCGAATCAAATCCGCTCGTGAATCGTCGCGCCAGTCGGACAACCGCCCCGCAATCGCGTTGGCCCGCGCGAGCAGGCCCGCCATGTCTTCGGATCGATCTTCGTTCTTCTCAATTTCGTCGGCCAGAGCGCTCGTTTCTTGCACCAGTTTATCGAGCGCATCGACAAATTCGCGCCGACTCAGCGCGTCGGTGCGCAAGTGTTTTCCACCGCCGTGATCGAAACCCAAACGCACCGCTCGCGCTGCCATACCGGCGCCCAAAGCGGCATCCAGCAGAGCTTTGGCGTCAGCGGCTTTACTGCGCTGCACGAGCTCCGTATCGCGCGCCAGCTCAGTAATTTGCAGCATACTGGTGGATTCGCCGAAGAACACGGTCGCCACATCCGGCGCGCGATGCGCCTCGTCGATGATCACCGTGTTGCACGCGGGCAGCAGCTCGCCAAGACCATCATCCTTGAGCGCGATGTCGGCAAACAAAAGATGATGATTGACCACCACCACGTCCGCGGTCAGCGCTTCGCGGCGGGCCTTCATCACAAAACATTCTTTGGAATGACCGCAATCGCTGCCGAGACAATTTTCACGCGTGGAGGTGACCAGCGGCCACACCGGCGAGCCTTCCGGCACCGTCTCGCAGTCAGCCTTGTCACCGGTCAAGCTGCGCTCAGCAAACGCCGACACGCGCTGCACATGCTGAATGTGGTCGCGTGCCGTAAAGCGGCCCTCCAGCCGCGTCCGCGCCAGATGGTAGTGGCACACATAATTGCTGCGGCCTTTGAGCAGCGCCGTTTCAATCGGCAACTTCAGCGCATCGCGCACGCGTGGCAGATCGCGGTCAAACAATTGATCCTGCAACGTTTTGGTGCCGGTGGCGATGATCACCTTGCCGCCCGAGAGCAGCGCGGGCACGAGGTAGGCAAAGGTTTTGCCGGTGCCGGTGCCCGCCTCCGCGACCAGTTGGGAGTTGTCCGCAATGGCCTCAGCAATGGCGCTGGCAAGCTCAACCTGCTGCGGTCGGGCGCGAAAATTGGGTTGGGCGAGGCTAAGAGCACCGTCGGGGCCGAAGATGCGTTGGAGGTCAGTGTTCACCTGTTCATTCTATTGGGCCCGCGTAGAAGGGCATGCCCGGTCTCGCACCCCCGACCCCCTCTCGCGCCTGCGGGCGAGGGGAGGTTCGCGACACTTCGTGTTTCCCGTGGAAGCCCGTGCGCCTAAAATCTATGGCTCAACTCAATGAACGAAACACACCTGTGCTGAAATCGCTTTTCACGAGCACGCCAAAATGGCAAAGCTCAAACGCCGACGAACGGCTGACCGCTGTTGCAACCCTTGCAACAGATGACCCCGCGCTACACACGCTTGCCACCACGGACGCTGACCCTCGCGTGCGCACCGCTGCAATTGCGCAAAGCGGCAGCGTGGCGACATTCAAAGCCGCGATGAACGACGCTGACGCCACCGTAAAGGCAGCTGCCACGGCCCGATGGGCAACAGTGGCTGCAGCGACTGCGCCGTCTGCGGATTTGCCCATTGGCGTTATTGCCGCTGCGCTGCGCGAAGATTCGTCAATCGAGTGGAAGGCGCTGGCGTCCCGCGCGGCCAATGCCGACTTGACTGCATGGCTGACCACCACTGCACCAACGTCGTTCAAGCTCGACGCCATTAACGCCAGCACCGACATCACGCTGCTCGACAAATTGCATCTGCACTGGCGCGATCACGACAAGCGCCTCGGCAAAGCCTGTCATGACCGCGTGCTGGCACTGCAATCGCGCGACAAAGCGGCGCAAGAAGCCGACGTGTTGCTCGCGCAGTTGCAAAGCTGGTCCGAGGCGGATGAGGTGCCGTTGACCAAGCTGGTCGACACCCAGAAGGCTTGGGGCAAACTGACGGTTGATGCAGATCGCAAGGCGAAATTCGAAGGTCTGCTGATTGGCCTGCAACGCAAAATGCAGAACGAATCGGTCGCGCGTCGTATGCACGAGGCGCTGGCAATGCAAGTGGCTGGTCTTTCGCTCAAAAGCAAGAAGGCCGCCGAGTTTTCGAACGAAGAATTGAACACACTGGCGCACGATGCCACTGTCGCCCAAAGCTCGCCAGCACTAGACGCAGGCCTCGCGCAGCAACTGCAACAAGTCCACGGCGTGATCGCCGCCGAGCAGCAACTGCGTGAACGCAACGCAACAGGCGAAGCACTGTTTGCGTCGATGCCAACGCCACCGCCACGCCCACCGCGCCAGGAGCGCGCTGCACCACCTAAAAAGCCGCGTGAGCCCAAGACTGAAGTTGCATCGGCTGTTGCAGTTACGTCAGACAACAGTGCCGCAACTGAGCGTGCTATTGCAGAAGCTGTTGCGCCGGCGCAGGTAGAAATGGCTAGCGCAGGCGTTGCTGAGGAAGCCACAAATTCCGCTCCAGAAGCAACTAGTTCTGCCTCAGAAGCGACGACCGGTTCTGCCACCGACGCGACCGCCGATACTGCCCCAGAAGCAGCGGCTGGTTCTGCCCCCTCTCCCGTGGCGGGAGAGAGTGCGGGTGAGGGTGCTGCTGCCGACGCCACACCAACGACAAGCGACGAACCCGCCGAAGCAACAGCAACTGTCGATACCACACCAGAATCAGTCGTCGCACAAGTTGAGCAATCGGCCAAGCCGGTAACAGCAGAAGCAACACCTGCGGCAGCAGAAGCAACAACACCTGCTGCTGCCGCAGCCACCGAAGCCGCAACTGCCGCCGCCCAAACTCAAGCCGCTGATGCCGCTAACGCGTACGCCAAAGCCCACGCAGACTACGAAGCCGCCCACGCCGAGTGGAAAGCCAAATGCGTTGCGTGGCTGGCAACCGTTGATGCCACCACGCGCGAGCACTTCGAGCGTCGCCTGCAAGCGCTCGACAAACCCGCCGCTCCGCCAAAGCCTGAGCGCGCTGTCGTGCCGCGTGCTGAGGACGCCGACCTCGCCAGCGCCAACGAACACCTGAGCAGACTCGCCGAGCTGATCGCTGCAGGCGACGTGCGCGGTTCGCGCAACGCGGCCACCAAGCTGTATCAACAGTTCACCGCCAAGCGCTTCCCGAAGATGGAAGAGCAGCGCCTGAACGAGCTGGACGGCGAAGTGAAGCGACTGGAAAGCTGGCTCAAATGGAGCGACGGCCAGGCCCGTGACGGCATCATGGCTCGCGCTGAAGCGCTTAAAGGCTCGCCGCTTCCGCCTGACGAACTTGCGCGCGAAATTCGCACCATTCAGGAAGAATGGAAGGCGCTCGACAAGAAAAACGGCGGTGCACCGAAGCCAAAGTGGGACAAGTTCAACGCCGTCTGCAAAGAGGCATACGCGCCCGCCAAAGCGCACTTCGACACCCTGCGTAAACAGCGTAACGAGAACGCATCAGGCCGCGAAAAAATCATCGACGACTTGCATGCGCTCGCTGAAGAAGCCGCTG
>JANXNO010000446.1 GCA_025354075.1 Burkholderiales bacterium
CCCTTCGCCACATAACCACTCACGCCAGCATGTCTGACACTCCAAGCAACCCGCCGCTCCCCGATCACCTGTCTGCCGACCCTAAGAGTCCGTTTTACGATGCTGGGGCGTTCGCGCGTGACATTGGCATTCGCCTTAACGATAAGGAACGCAATGACGTTGAGGAATATTGCGTCAGCGAAGGCTGGGTGCGAGTCCCGGTGGGAAAGACGCGAGATCGCAGGGGGCAGCCGCTGACGATCAAGCTTAAGGGCAAGGTTGAGGCTTATTACCGGATGTAGTGTCTTGCCGGAGCACCGCAGATCCAGATTCGGGGCCGCTGCGACCAAGGCGGTTTGACGTCAGTTGACAACCCTGGCTGCACCCGCTTAAAAGGAGTCTGCACAACGCTGCAGGGGCATTTATGACTATCTCCGACACCGAACTTACGGCGACGCTCGGCAAAAACATTTCGCAGTTTTGCACGACCGGCTTCACCAACGACAGCGACAACCACTGTGCGCACTTCGTGAGTCACGTGTTGGGGATTCACTTTGGCTACCAGTGCAATGGCACGACCAACAGGCCGGGCACTGGCGCATCCATACGTTGCGATGAGGTGTACAACCGGATTGCGCGACGCGGACCGTTGGGTGCGACCCGTCCTGAAAATGGTTGGCTGATTTTCGCCACACCGCGCCACAACATGCGCGGCAACCATATGGGTAATGCGCCCAAGAAGCATGTCGGCATCTATAGCAACGATAAGGTTTTCAACTACAAAAACGACGTCGACATGGTGGTGGCCGATGTGCTGAGTCACTTTCACGCCCGACTCCAGGAAGCGTACGCGGACACGACCGTGACGCTTTACTACGCGGCCTTGACGTGATGAATGCATCGGCTTGCGGACTCGCACGTCTGTTTGCGTTGCTACTGGCCTCCTGCACGTTTTGCGGCGTGGCCTCGGGCGTGGATGACGCGGCAGCTGACACAACAATGGCGCTGCGTTCGCTTCTGATGTTGTCGCATCGAACGATTCCGAAGTCCTCCTCATGCTTTGGCGACTACGGCCAGCGCGGCCCCCCGAAAGTCAACGATTTGCTCGCGGTGCAACTGAGCAATCTGTCTGCAGGTCACAACGCCATTCGGGGTGCCTGCGCACACCAGCGTTGTAGCCTGCGTATTACGCATGACGGTGGCAGCGAAGATGTCTCGTCGGCCGAGATCCGGTTTACGGTGAACGCGGGCAGGGCGAATATTTCATCGCTTCAGTGCGTCATGACGCCCTGATTGCGCTGAACTGCCGCTTATTTGCCCGCCGCAAGTTCCTTTTTAATTGCGATCTCGTCTTCTTCGCGGAAGCGCCGATTGCCGCATTGATCGCGCCACGCTGTCATTTGTTTTTGATGTGGCTCGACGCGGTCGTTGATGGATTTGTTGCGTTCATTGATGGGTGCAATGCGCGCATTCAGGGCATTGATCCGTTCAAGTTGCGCCGTTTGCGCTGCGTTGAAACTCGCAATGTTTCTTTGCAGCAGGCGATCGCGTTCGACCAGTTTAGTGCGCTCCGCTTCGTAATCCGCTTTTTCGGCATCGGTTTTGGCCGACTGCCCTTTCGTCTCCAGCGCTGACACCAGCGTCGCCAGCTCGTCGCGCTCCACTACAATACTCGCCGAGCGGCCGCGAGCGTCCGCATTGGCCTGATTCACCTCGGCCTGCTCTGCCTTGATCGCGTCCTGGTCGCGCGTGAACGCCGCCTGCTCTTGCAGGATTTCTGCTGCCATCAATTTGTTGGCTTGTTCGAGCTTCATGCACGCGCGCAGCTCGGCGATGGTCATGATTTTGTCGCTGCGAGCGGGTGCCTGGGCAACGGCGAGGTTTGCGCCTAACGCGACAATGGTCGCGCAAGCGCACAGCGATTGGCGGACAACGGCAGGGATGAAATTTGTTTTCACGGGGCAGCGGCAGGTTAATAAGTCGATGCCCAACTAGTGAGCGGCCTGGGCGCGAGTTTACTAATTCCTCGCCGTCATGCGCTCGGCCCGCTGGACATGCCGCACGTCAGCGACGTACTGTGCAGCGGCTGAAAAATCAGTTCAGCTTTTCATTAAAGGCCCTATTTGACATGGGCTAACCCCGTATTTATTGCAAATGTCGCTTTTTAGGCTAAATGCGTTCTATGCCCAGTGTGCCTGGGCTTTTCACATAAAAGCTGCTATCGGATTTTCGTCAACTGGCGGGGCGCGCATTTCACCGATGTAACGTTCCGTAACAGTGCGCGTTGGCCCGGCGGCACTGCGCTGGCGTCTATGCAAGTACGATCAAACAACACTCAGTTGCGCGATCCAAATGCAAGGCCTACTATGAAACAGCACATCACCGCCGTCTACAACCAGGAAGAAATCGTTCGCGTCTTTCGCTCGTTTGCCTATGCCAAACTGCTGGCAACGCAAAGCCGGGTGGAGAACTATCGCGGCCTGTTCTTTGAACCGTGGATCGTGACGCGGACTGAGATTGTGCAGCCGTGGCGATCACGCGAAGAGCTGGCGCGGCTGATCAATGAGGAGGTGAAAATTCAGCGCGACCACTTGCTCAAGCTGTTGAGCAGCGGACATGGCCCAGCGGTGCTGCATCAATTCATGAAGTCACTGCGCAAGGCAACGCTGTCGTTTTTTGAGGCGTACCGCATGATGGAAGCTGAAAATTCGCAGATCAACGAGGACGCGGCGTACGTGCTGGGCATCAGTCAACGCAGTGCGGCGGTGGCACGCGCCTGCGCTGATATTTCGCTGGCGTGGATTGGGCTCTTAAGCGGGCCTGCGGTGATTGGCTGGAACCTGGCGTCACGCCGATTCATTCTGTATCAGGCCGAGGCGACGATGCCGTTCATCGTCAGGAAACTGGCCGTGGGGCTGACCGGTGCCTTTGGCACCAAGCTGGCCGAGAGCTGGGAGCAAGCGGCGAGCGCTGACTTTTTGATGGTGCAAGTACAGAACAACACCCCAGGTTTTGTTGACGATTCTTGGAAGATTTTTTTCGCGGCGCTGAACGCGCAAGTAGATCGCACGCTGGTCACCGCGTATCGCAACGAAGTGGGGCAATTGGGCCAGGCAACGACCAACCTGTATGGCATGAGTCTGGGCGACCCACGCATAGAACAGGCGGCCGCACGACGCAATGCATTGATGAACTCGGCACGCACTGCCGGTGGCCGCCTGAACGCGATGGATCGCGTAACGCCCGTTTTGAGCACACTCGGCGGCGGCGTGAAGTTTTTGTTCAAGGCAGCGGCTTACGGCCTGACGATCAAAGCCACGGGAGAAAGCCTGGTGCTGTTGCGTGACCAGTGGCAGCTTGATACGCGCAAGTAGCGACGGCGCGGACACGCCGTTCTGCACTATTGAATCTGCCGCCCAAAGGCACCAGAAACAGCCCCAATTCTTGAGTGCAACGCTATGCTTCGCGCTGATTTGTTTTGGGGGGTGGCGGACATGACGTATCTCATCGCGGGTTTGATCATCTTTCTTGGTGTGCACATGACGCGTGTGGTGGCCGACAACTGGCGCGCGGCGACCATCTCGCGCATCGGCGACGGCGGATGGAAGGGCGCGTATTCGTTACTGTCGGCGATTGGCCTGGGCTTGATCGTGTGGGGCTTCGGCGTGGCGCGGCAAACGCCAGAGGTGCTGTGGACGACGCCGTCATGGGGGCGTGGCGCGGCAGCAGCGCTGATGCTGGTGAGCTTTGTGCTGCTGGCGGGCTACCACTCGCGGCAGAGCCATGTGAGCGTGGCGGTGCGCCACCCGATGCTGGCGGGGGTGATCGCTTTTGCAGTGGCGCATCTGCTCGCCAACGACACGCTCGCGGACGCCGTGCTGTTCGGGTCCTTTCTGGTGTGGTCAGTCGTAACCTATTTGAGCTGCCTGGCGCGCGACCGTCGCGAAGGCAAGCGTTACCCGCAACCCGTTCTGAAAAAAACCGTGATCGCCGTGGTGCTTGGCGTAGTGCTGTGGCTGGTGTTTGCCAAGTGGCTACACCTGTGGCTGATCGGTGTTTCGCCGATGGGGTAGGCACAAATCGTCAGATTAGTCTGTAAGCCTGGCCCTGCACTAGGCGAGCGCTGCATCGCTGTTGCGACGATTTCATGCGCCCAGCTAGGCAGCGCCCGCTGATTTCGATTTTGTCGCGTTCAGCATTCCACGTTAAGGGACGGGGTATACACTTTTCCCATAGTGACTAGCCGCGCGATTGACGCGGCGGTTCCATATTCTTTCGGCAACCACAGTTGTGGCGCGAGATGATTTTTGCGGTTCGCCGCGTGAAGGAGGAAGACTGATGACCCAGGTATTCAAACTAGCCAGCATTGCGCTTGCGCTGAGTGCGACGGCAACGCTTGCACAAACAGCGGCACCTGCCGCTCCTGCGCCAGCACCGGCACCTGCGCCGCCCGCCTGGAAGCAGGGCATGGCGGCCGAACAGGCGCAGTCGCCGCTGCATCCGTTTGCACCGCATTTGACTGGTCGCCCCGCCAGCGAATTACCGGTGAACAAATTGAAGGTGCCCGACGGCTTCAAGGTAGAGGTGTGGGCAGATGGCGTGCCCGAGGCACGCTCAATGGCGCTCGGCGACAAAGGCACGGTGTTCGTGAGCAACCGTAATCTGTCAAACGTGTACGCCATCGTCTCAAGTGGCGGCAAGCGCGAGGTGAAGACGATTTTGAAGGGCATGAAAGCGCCCAACGGCGTAGTGTTTGACAAGGGCACGTTGTACGTGGCCGAGCGTCATCGCATCACCCGTTACGACGGCATCGAAGACCGTCTCGACAATCCGGGCGAAGGCAAAGTGGTGATCGACAATCTGGATCCGACCAACCAGCCTGGTCACTTCTGGAAGTACATGACGATGGGGCCGGATGGCAAGCTGTATTTCAACATTGGCTCGCCGCAAAACATCACCATGCCGACCTATAACGAGGCGTCCATCGTGCGCGTCGACCCGAAGACCGGCGTGCTTGAAAACTATGCGCAGGGCGTGCGTAACAGTGTGGGCATGGACTTTCATCCGACCACCAAAGCACTGTGGTTTACCGATCATGGTCGTGACTGGATGGGCACCGAGCTGCCCAATGACGAGCTCAATGTAGCGACGCAACGCGGCCAGCATTTTGGCTTTCCCTACTGCCATCAGGGCGACGTGCTCGATCCGATCTATGGCGCGAACCGTTCGTGCGACCAGTTCACGCCACCAGTGGCCAAACTGGGCGCGCACATCGCGCCGCTGGGGCTCAAGTTTTACACCGGCAGCATGTTTCCGAAAGAGTACAAAAACAGCATGCTGATCGCTCAGCACGGCTCGTGGAACCGCGATCCGAAGCAGGGCTATAACGTGATCCGGGTCAACATCGATGGCAAGGGCAAAGCAACGTCGCATCCGTTTGTTGAAGGCTTTCTGGAGAACGACAAGGGTGATCCGCCGATGTGGGGCCGCCCGGTGGATGTGCTGCAACTGAAGGACGGGTCGGTGCTGTTTTCCGATGACTACAACGGCATCA
>JANXNO010000457.1 GCA_025354075.1 Burkholderiales bacterium
CAACGCTGGTGAACCGGGTGAACGCAATACCGGGCACACCGTGCAACACGTGCTGCGCATCATGCAAACCGCTCTTCTGATTCTTGTGCAAATCGTTCTGTGTCGGGTCGCCTGTGACCACCGTTTTGGTGCCGTAACCGATGCGCGTCAAAAACATTTTCATCTGCTCGGGCGTCGTGTTTTGTGCCTCATCGAGAATGATGAACGCGCCGTTTAACGTGCGCCCGCGCATGAAGGCAAGCGGCGCGACTTCGATGGTGCCGCGCTCCATGAGTTTCGTCGTTTTCTCCAACCCCATCAGCTCGAACAGCGCGTCGTACAACGGCCGCAAATACGGGTCCACCTTCTGGATCAGATCACCAGGAAGAAAGCCCAGCCGCTCGCCCGCCTCCACCGCGGGCCGCACCAGCACAATGCGTTTGATCAAATCACGCTCAAAGGCATCCACGGCACAGGCCACAGCGAGATACGTTTTGCCGGTGCCCGCCGGGCCGATACCGAAGGTGATATCGTGGTTCTGGATGTTTTGCAGATACGCGGCCTGCATGTGCGTGCGGGCCGCGAGGTCGATGCGCTTGACCTTCAGCGCGATGGGCGCAATCGGCGCTTCAGGTTCGCCACCCGCAGGCATTGGCATCTTCAGCTCGGCCAGCGTCAGCTCAATCTCCTCATCGCTCAAATCGCGCTTGCCCTGCACAGCGATGTAGCGGAAGCGTTCAATCACCCGCTTAGCCGCCTGCGCCAGCGCCGCCTCGCCCTCAATGCGCAGCAATGCTATGCGCCGTTTAATGGAAACAGCAAACGCAGATTCAACCCGACGAATGTTGCCATCCATCGCGCCACACACAGCAGCCAGGGTCACGTTGTCGATAGGCTCAAGCGAAAGCTCAAGCGAAGTGGTGTTCAAATTATTTTGTAGGTAATGCAGGAGAGCCACTATTTTCGGGCTTTTGTGGAGTGGTGGCAAACGGGGGCATTTGGTTCGACCCCCTCTCCCCTCGCGGGAGAGGGCTAGGGTGAGGGGGATGGTGGAATGAAGATTGATCTTTGCCACCATCGCGCTCCATGGCCGCGCGGGGCCGGTCACTTTTTGCGATCGCGCAAAAAGTAACCAAAAACGCTTGCCCCTGCAGCCCGCTTAATCCTCCGGTGTTCGCAACGGGCGGGCGGCAATGGACATCGCACGGACGCGACGCTCACGCGTCGCCAATAGCTCGATGCAGTGTCGCTACGACCGCCCGTTACTGCGCTCCTCGGCGCGGGCTGAAGGGGCTTACGTTCACCTCGCGCCGACAGTTGTAAGTATGAAACAAAATTGAGTGCTGCCGTAACTAAAAATAGAATGGCTGTTGCAATGCTGCCAAAGGTCTTTGTAGGATCGTCCGTAGAAGGATTGCCGATTGCTTACGCCATACAAGAAAACTTGGAGCATTCGGCCGAGGTTACGGTCTGGGCTCAAGGAGTATTCGAGCTTTCTAAGTACACGCTGGATAGTTTGCTTGATTCTTTAGAAAACTTTGACTTTGGGATTTTTGTTTTTTCCGCTGATGATGTGAACGTTGTGAGAGGCTTAGAAAAGCGCGTAGTCCGCGACAACGTAGTCTTTGAAATTGGTTTGTTCATCGGCCGCCTTGGGAAAGATCGTTCATTCCTCGTAGCTCCACGCGGTTCGGAGGAGCAAATATCATTTCCAACAGATTTGCTTGGGCTAACACCGGCTCTCTTCGAGCCAAATCGACAAGACGGCAATTTGAACGCGGCCTTAGGGCCAACATGCTCTAAAGTTTCTAAATCCATAGCCAAACTCGGACCCGTATCTCCTCCAAAGTCCAACGACAAACAGGCGGTAAACGACCCGAACATTTCAGCGCTGAGTTACGGGGAAGGAGATATCAAAGCACTACTGCAATCGTGGATGGGCGCTCGTCCGTCAGAAGAAAATCTCAAGGTAATTCATTTCGCCGCCGTTGATCGTGAGTTGAATGTTCCAGCGGGTTCCACAAAATCGTTAATTAAGCAGATCGCTAATCAGTGGCGGTATGACGTCGCGCAAGAGGGTGAGCACACTATTCTCTTTAAGAAACGTCCGCTCCCACCTCTTAACACTCGTCCGTCACGAGTTTGGTAAGTATAGCTTGGCCAGAATTACTTCGGTAACGCCTACGACGTGATGTCGCGATCCGAGTCGCAAAGCGATCAGATATCAGTTCGGAAGCCCCTTCAGCCGGCGCCGAGGAGCGGAGCAGCGGGCGGTCGTAGCGGCAATGCATCGCACTATTGGCGACGCGTGAGCGTCGCGTCCGTGCAATGTCCAGTGCCGCCCGCCCGTTGCGAGCACCGCACGGAGAAGCGGGGTGCAGGGGCTAGCGCTTTTGGTTACTTTTGGGGCGAATGCCAAAAGTGACTGGCCCCGCGCGGCCATAGAGCGCGACGGTGGCGAACACCTTTGGTTCGCTAAGCCACCGCCCTCACCCCAACCCTCTCCCGCGCTGCGGGAGAGGGGTCAGACGAGGAGCGTCGCTCCGGTCATATCCTCCGGCACCGCCACCCCCATCATCGCCAACAACGTCGGCGCAATGTCCCGTAACGCTCCACCGTCACGAACGCGAAGCGCGTCCGTGCCGACGTAAACCAGCGGCACTTTGTCTGTTGTGTGCTGCGTGTGAGCCTGATGCGCAACCGGGTCGAACATCTGTTCGCAGTTGCCGTGGTCGGCGGTGACTAGCACCTGCGCGCCTGCCGCTTTTGCCGCGAAGATCAACCGGGCAAGTGCTATGTCTAACGCCTCAACCGCTTTGATGGCGGCGGGCAGGATGCCGGTGTGACCGACCATGTCGCCGTTGGCGTAGTTGCAGATGATCGCAGCGTACTGTTTGCTCTCGATGGCGGCCACAAGTTTGCTCGTGACTTCCGGCGCACTCATTTCTGGTTGCAGGTCGTAGGTTTCTACCTTCGGCGAGGGCACCATGATGCGGTCTTCGCCAGCGTACGGCTGCTCGCGCCCACCCGAGAAAAAGTAGGTGACGTGGGCGTACTTTTCGGTCTCGGCGATGCGCAGTTGTTTGAGTCCGTGTGCAGCCAACACCTCGCCTAGACCGTTGATGATGGCGTCATTGCGGAATGCGGTGGGCAGTGCTGCATAGGCGTCGCCGTAGTACGACAGGCAGACGAAGTCCGCCAATTTCGGCATACGTCGCTCGAAGCCGGTGAACGCGGCGTCGGTGAGTGCGCTGGTGATTTCGCGGGCGCGATCAGCGCGGAAGTTCATGAAGACGACCACGTCACCCTCTTTCATCGGCGCACCGTGACCGATGAGGGTGGGCGGCACGAATTCGTCGTTTTCATCGCGCGCATAGGCGGCGCCCAGCGCGCCAATTGCGGTATCGGCAAAGTGCTCGGCGGTGGCCTCGACCATTGCGTGATACGCAGGTGCAACGCGCTCCCAGCGCTTGTCGCGATCCATCGCGAAGAATCGTCCGCTGACCGTGGCGATCTTTGCGCCGGTTTCAGCGCACACGGCCTCCAATGCTTCAATTGACGACGCGGCGCTGCGCGGCGGTGTGTCGCGCCCGTCGAGGAAGGCGTGAACGGCGATGTGCGGCACGTTGTGACTGGCGGCGAGACGCACCATCGCGTGGATGTGCCGCTCGTGCGCATGCACACCTCCGGATGATAGCAACCCCAGGATATGCAGCTTGCCGCCTGATTTGACTGCCGCATCACACGCGCCGACCAGCGCTGCGTTAGTCACAAATTCGCCCGTCTCAATAGCGTGATCGACCCGCGTCAAGTCCTGATAGACGACGCGCCCCGCGCCCAGATTCAGGTGCCCGACCTCGGAATTGCCGAATTGCCCCTTGGGCAGACCGACGAATTCTTCAGACGCATTGATCAAACCATGCGGGCAATCGCGCCACAGCGCGTCCCACACCGGCTTCCGAGCGAGGGTTACGGCGTTGTCTGGTGCCGCCTCTCGATAACCGAAGCCGTCGAGGATGATCAGTACAACAGGACGAATGGTGGGAGCAGAGGATGCAGTGGTCATTTCGGGCATTTCGTGGCGAGGCCCTAAAATTCTAGGCTTCCGGGGATTTTCGGCGCGCCGCGCGCGATCCAACCCTTTTACGTCACTCGAACCAGACTCCATGCAATTTCTCTATACCAACTGGATGCTCGTCCTGATCATGCTCATGTCCGGCACGATGCTGATTTACCCACTGATTCAGCGCCGCGCGTCGGGCATGTCCGAGGTAGGCAACGTGCGCTTGACTCACCTCATGAACCGTGAGGACGCGTCGGTACTTGACGTGCGCGAAACCAAGGACATGGCGGGCACCAAAATCATTGGCTCAATTCATGTGCCGCTGTCGCAATTGAAAGAGCGCGCCGCGACGCTGTCGATGGACAAAACGAAGCCGGTCATCGTGTACGACGCTCGCGGCCAGCGGGCAACCATTGCCGGCAGCGACTTGAAAGCAGCCGGCTACACCCAACTCTACAGTCTGGCGGGCGGCTTCAAGGCGTGGTCTGACGCGGGCCTTCCGGTTGAAAAGGTGTAGCTATGGCTAAGGTATTGATGTACTCCACGGGGGTCTGCCCGTACTGCATTCAGGCAGAGCGCTTGCTCAAAGCCAAAGGCGTGGCCGAAATCGACAAAATCCGCGTGGATTTGCAGCCGGAACAACGCGCTGAGATGATGGCCAAAACCGGCAGGCGCACGGTGCCGCAGATTTATATCGGCGACACTCACGTCGGCGGCTTTGACGACCTGTCGGCGCTTGATCGAGCAGGCGGACTGGACGCCTTGCTCGCCGCCTGACAGGCGTTCGTCTGGCGACGTAAGTGCGCCTGCATACCCAGCTAAAATCTGGGGTTGAATTCTGTTTTCCGAAAATAATTGAGAGCCTTTTATGTCCGACGCGCAAGCACAACAACAAGAAACGCAAGATCCAAACGCACCGCACTTTTCTATCGAAAAGATTTATCTAAAGGATTTGTCGGTCGAAAACCCCAACGCGCCGCAAAGCTATCTATGGCGGGAGTCGCCAAGCGTTGAGATCGGTCTTGAGCAAGATCACACATCCATAGAGGACGGCTTTCACACGGTTGTCGTGAAAGTCACCGTTACGGCGACGATTGCCGACAAGACGATGTTCTTGGTAGAGGCTGCTATGGGCGGGATTTTTCAGATCCGCAATATTCCGGAGCCAGAGTTGCAGCCGCTGCTGTCGATTCATTGTGCCAACATCGTTTTCCCGTATGTTCGTGAGCTGATCTCGGACGCCGTACAGCGCATGGGCTACCCAGCGATTTACCTGCAACCAATCAACTTCGAAGCGATCTATCAGGCGCGCGTTCAGCAGCAGCTTGAGCAGGCTGCAGCGACGAAACAGTAAGCGGTCAACGGAGCCTCCGGTGATATTTCGCGTGTTTTGTGTTGGGGAGTTGATGGTGCCGGTTGTTGTTGTTGTTGCGCTCGGCTTGATTGCAAGCGCGGCACACGCAGATTTTCGTCAAACCAGCGCGGATGCAACCATTGCCTTCGAGGGTCCGTCCGCCAAAGCAACCAGGCAGTATCTGTATTCGCGCGGCACGCCAGTTGAGGTTGTAGTGCAGATTGAAGGCTGGTTCAAAGTGCGCGACGCGCAGGGCGCGCTCGCCTGGGTGGAAAAGAAAGCGCTTACTGACCGCACCAACGTACAAATCAAAACCGCGACCGCCGACGCGCTGGCCGCGCCGGAAGCCGCCAGCCCCATCGTGTTTCGCGCCGAGAATGGGGTCTTGCTTACGCTGGTGACGCCCCAACCGCCGAATACGGGTGCGTGGGCGCAAGTCCGGCATCGCGACGGGCAGGTCGGGTTCGTTCGCGTGGACGCGTTGTTCGGCCTGTAGTGTTCTCGCAGCGGCCTTAGGCGCATCCGAGGGCATCACGCCGAACCACTCGCTCCGAAACAGCGTCCCCTCGCCACGCGCTCACACACGCTCACACGGCGTCTCCGCTGACAGACATGATCGGCGGCTGGTTGTACAACGGAAGAGTGCGCCATGATGCGCACTTGAACCCAGTTTTACTCATCATTCAGGAGGATTTATGGCTGTAGCCCGTGTCACAGAAATTACCGCATCATCGAGCAAGAGCTTTGAGGACGCGCTCAATGTCGGCGTCGCTCGCGCCTGCGAGACGCTCAAGCATGTCGAGGGCGCTTGGGTGCAGGATCAAAAGGTGATCATAAAGGACGGCAAGATCGTCGAATATCGCGTGAACATGAAGGTCACGTTTATTCTGGCGGAATAATCCTCAGATCGGTCTGATTATCTGATCAGAGACATCACAGAAAAGCCTGCTCACCGCAGGCTTTTTTTATGCACAAAAGAACGTTCGCGCGAAACGGACTCGGATAAAAAAAGTCCGCATGAAGCGGACTTGAGGGGGATCACGAGAAATACACGCGGGAGCGACCGGGGGAGGAAAACACCCCCGCGTGGTCAGACAATAAGGCGTGCTGCGGATACACGATCACCCAACGCCGCGAGCTCGCGAAGCGCCTTGCACTCGCCGTCATCGGCTTGTGCGCCGGATGCGGGAACAACGGGCTCCAGAACTCGATACTGAGAAGACTCATAAACGCTGGGTGAAAACATATCCATAACAAACCTCATTTCGACATGCAGTGTTAGCGGCTTTCGTGCCATTCACATAAATAGACGTAGTTTCAATGAGTTATGTGACATGCCAGCGGCAAATTAGTGAAATTTCCGCGCTAACCCGTTGAAATTGACAGCAATCTGTCGCAGGGGCGCGACAACGTCGTTGTATTTAAATCCTAAGTCATTGATTTTCAAAGCTTATTCTCGTCTCCAACAGGCGACACGTTTAACTAACTGTTCAAGCGGGCCGTCGCTGCCGGGCAAGACGTCGTAACAAGTGTTTACACACCATCTGCCGCAACACGCACAGAAACGTCATCAAGCGACTACCCTTTCACGTTGGAAAGTCTTCTCTGCAAAGTGCTGCGATAACGCGGCACCGATACCGCTCGCCCTCTCCCCGCAAGGAACGCCATGCAACAACCTCCCAGTCGATCCGCCATTTCCATCTTTTGGTGGTTATTGGTGTGCGTCATCGCCCTTGTACTCGCAGCCAGTATTGCCTCGGCACAGCCCGCGCCGGCCGGCGCTAGATCAACAGCCATGGGTTTCGACGATGCGCGCCATCTGTTGAACCGCACCAGTTTTGCGGCGCAAACCAACGAGATTGACGATTACGCGAAGCTCACGCGTGAGCAGGCGGTTGATCGTTTGCTCAGCGAAACACGCCGCACCGCGGCCTACCCAGCGCCAACGTGGACAGCCAAGTACGAGCGCGTTTACAAGCCCGACATGACGCAGGAAGAGCGCATGAATGCCAATCGCCGCGAGCTGGTCGAACGCGGCCTTGAGATTCGCACCTGGTGGGTGGCTGAGATGTTGTCGACTCCGTCGCCGTTGACCGAAAAGATGACGCTTTTCTGGCACAACCATTTCGCCACATCGCAGCAAAAGGTGCGTTCGGCGAACCTGATGTATCGGCAGAACGCGCTGCTGCGCAACTATGCAGTGGGCAATTTTGGCGCGATGCTGCGCGAGGTGGCAAAGAATCCGGCGATGCTGATTTATCTCGACGGCGCGCAAAACCGCAAGGGCGCTCCGAACGAAAATTTCGCACGTGAAGTGATGGAGCTATTCACGCTGGGCGAAGGGAATTACAGCGAGCAGGACATCAAGGAAGTAGCGCGCGCCTTCACCGGCTGGAGCATTGATGCGGACGCGGGTGAGTTTCGCTTTCGCCGTCCGGCGCATGACGACGGCAGCAAGACCGTGTTCGGCAAAGAGGGCAAGTTCAACGGCGACGACATCGTGACTTTGCTCTTGCAACAGCCCGCGACCGGCGAATTTATCGTGAGCAAACTGTGGCGCGAATTTGTGTCTCCTGAGCCCGACGCGGTGGCCGTCAAGCAGTTAGCCGCGACGTGGCGTGCTGCAAATTACGAGATGAAGCCTTTGTTGCGAGCCATGTTTTTATCTGACGCGTTCTGGGCCCCGGTCAATCGCGGTGTGCTGGTGAAGTCACCCGTTGATCTGGTGGTCGGGTCGCTGCGACAGTTTCGCTTTGCGGTGGAAGATCCTGCGCCGTTCGCTGTGATCCTGCGTCAGCTTGGACAGGATTTATTCAATCCGCCAAACGTGAAAGGCTGGCCGGTGGGCGATGCGTGGTTGAACACGACGACACTGCTGGCGCGAAAGGGATTTTTGAATCGCTTGTTCCGCGCCGATGAGATGGTGAAGCCCACTACTGTCGTTGCCAGCAAGTCCGAGAAGGCTGATGCGGCGGACATGAGTGGCATGATGGCGCAGCCTGCGGCGCAACTCATGGACAAAGACATGGCGGGCCAAGGCCGTCAGCGCGCGCAAATGCGTCTCGCCGCGCGCGGAACTGTCGCGCAGGATGGTGGCGCGATTGCAGTGGCCAACCTGCCGCCGTTTGGCGTCTCCAATCAATTACGCGGACAATATTCTTTCAACGCAGAGCAATGGTTCACGCAGTATCCAGTGCAGAAGCTCGCCGCGCAACCGATGGCCAACGACCCCACGCTTCAAGCGCAGGGCGACGAGCGCGTGTGGCACACCGTGCTCGCCGGGCCGCCAGTACAAGCGTCGAAGGACGTGCCGAGAAATCTCGCGGGCCTGCGCACATTGGCGCTCGACCCCATGTATCAACTCAAGTGAAGGAGATCATCATGGATCGCCGTAATTTTCTGGCAGCGCTGGGCGCTGGCGTCAGCGTCCTTGCCCTGCCCTCCTTCGCGCAAGCGCCGCTCGCCAACCCGTACAAGCGCCTGCTGATCCTCGTCGAACTCAAGGGCGCGAACGACGGCTTGAACACCTTCATTCCGTACGCCGACGACGCGTACTACGCGCTGCGTCCGACTATCGGCATCAAGCGCGATCAGGTGCTGCAACTCTCCGACAAATTTGGCCTGCATCCAGCGCTCGATACGCTGATGCCAATGTGGTCGAAGGGTGAACTGGCGGCAGTGACTGGGCTGGGTTATCCGCAGCCGAATCTGTCGCACTTTCGCTCCATCGAAATCTGGGATACCGGTTCGAATTCAATAGACTATTTGTCCGAAGGCTGGCTCGCTCGCGCGTTTGAATCTGTCGCGCCGCCGAAATCATTTATCGCGGACGGTATTGCAGTCGGCGGTGGCGATCTGGGGCCGTTTGCCGGCGGCATGAACGGCGCGCGGTCGCTGTCAATTGCATCGACCGAAGCGTTCATGCGTCAAGCCAAGCTCGCCGACCCGCACGGCCGCGCCAGCAACAAAGCGCTGCAACACATCCTGCGGCTCGAAGGCGAGGCGCAGTCCGCCGCGCTGAACCTGAACCCGAACGCCACGCTCAAAACCGAATTCCCCGCTCACGCCTTCGGCCAGCAGGTGAAAACCGCCATGCAGGTCGTGGCAGCCTCCCCCGGCGTCGCAGCACTGCGAGTAGGCCTCGGCTCGTTCGACACGCATCAGGGCCAGCTCAACACCCAGCAAACGCTACTCAAGCAACTCGGCGA